>JAIETT010000077.1 GCA_019744945.1 Burkholderiales bacterium | reverse complement strand
TGGAGCGGGAGACGAGACTCGAACTCGCGACCCCAACCTTGGCAAGGTTGTGCTCTACCAACTGAGCTACTCCCGCAAACTTTTACAAGCCTGCCAACGAAAAAAAACTGGAGCGGGAGACGAGACTCGAACTCGCGACCCCAACCTTGGCAAGGTTGTGCTCTACCAACTGAGCTACTCCCGCATTTCGCGGTTTGCTAACCACTCTCTTTTCGTCGAGGAAGTTATTATGCCATAATCATTTTATCTTTGTCAAAACTTTTTTGGTAAAACCCAACTAACAAAAGGGCTGGATTGCTATAAGCAATTATTTTAAAGCTTTTTATCTGCAGTATAAATTTTTATTTTATTTTATTATAATCTCAATTTAGTTGCTCATTCAGCGAAATTGACAATTTAAAAATTCATAAATCAATCAAAATAAAGTCCACATTAACTAATAAAATTAAAACTAGGTATATAAAACTAGTTGCGTGTGGTTTAATTTCAATGCTAAAATAGAAAATCTATAAAAAATAAATGTTCTATAACTTGACAAATCTAGCGTCCAAAGCAATTTTATAATTAAGCACAATTTATTTTATATTCTAAAAATACTAAAAAGAGTGAACCATGAGCACATCCATCTATGATTTTAAAGTTAAAACCTTAAATAATGAAGAGTTAGATTTAGCCACACTCAAGAGCAAGGTAATTCTAATTGTTAATACGGCTAGCCGTTGTGGCTTCACACCGCAATATGAAGAATTAGAAAAACTCTACCGACGCTATAAAGATCAAGGTTTCGTGGTGTTAGGTTTTCCGTGTAATCAATTCGGCAATCAAGAACCTGGTGATGCCAGTCAAATTCAGGAATTCTGCAGTCTGCGCTATGACGTAAGTTTTCCGATGATGGCCAAAATTCAAGTCAATGGTCAAGATGCTGATCAGCTGTATAAGTACTTAAAACAACGCGCCAAAGGAATTTTTGGTTCAACAAGTATCAAATGGAACTTTACTAAATTCATCATTAATCGGAATGGCTCAGTCGTCGTCCGCTATAGTCCATTAACTAAACCTTTACGTTTTGAAATTGGCATTCAGAGTTTATTAAATGAGTAAAACGGCAAAACACCCCTTAACCATAATTCCAGGCGTAGGCAAATCAATTGCCCAAGATCTGATTAATATTGGGATACATCAAGTCAGTGATTTAAGCGGTAAAAATCCTGAAGAGTTGTACCGGCTATCAAATAAATACGCAGGAGTAGTCCAAGATCGCTGCTTGCTATATGTTTTCCGCTGCGCAGTGTATTTTGCGCAAACCACTCAACCACAACCAGAATTACTTAAATGGTGGAATTGGAAAGATTAAGTCTGCAAAACTCATAATGCTAACAAGTGGTAAATTAAAAGCGCAATAAAATACATATCTAATGACTTAGATACGTATATAAGTATATAATCGACTAGGCTAATTTAATTATATTAAATGCTTAACACTCAAGCGAACCTTGGCTTTGATACATCTGCATATATTTTCCATGTAACTGCATTAATTCTTCGTGATTGCCTTCCTCGATTTTCTCACCAGACTCCAGCACGATAATTTTATCGGCTTGTTTAATGGTTGAAAGGCGATGAGCAATTACAATGACGGTTCGATTTTGTGAAACCACATTTAATGCATTTTGAATCATCATTTCGGTTCCAGTATCAATATTGGCCGTGGCTTCATCCATAATAAGAATCGCAGGATTAATCGCTAATACGCGCGCAAAAGAAATAATTTGTTTTTCACCCAGCGATAAGTTATCACCGCCCCTTGAAATCTGCTGATGAATCCCATCTGGAAATTTTGTCAGCATATCTTGTCCACCGACGTTCGCCAGTAACTCGGTAACTTCTTTATCACTTAAGTCAGCATTGCCATAACGAATATTCGAAGCCAGTGTACCTCTGAACAAAATTGGCTCTTGTAGAATAATTCCTATATGTTGACGATAGGTTCTTTTTGAGTACGCATGAATATCTATGCCATCAATTAATATTCTGCCTAAATCATCTTTACCCATATCATAAAATCGCATCAATAAATTCATTAAGGTTGTTTTACCTGACCCAGTATGCCCGACTATGCCACACATACTTCCTGCTTTAACCTTAATATTAATGCCTTTTAAAACATATTTCAATGGAAGATACGCAAACCACAAATTCTCAAATTCAACCTCACCTTTATAGCGCGGAATTACACTATAGCTATTTTCTTCTTTAGGCTCATCCAAAATCGTATAAAAGCGATGGGTTTTAACAATAGCATGTTCAATATTGCCAAATTCCTTAAACAGCATGCTTAATGGATTTATGATCATTTGTATATACGTAACATAAGCGTAAATTAACCCTGCGGTTACTAGCACCGTTGGATCATTCAACTGTCGAAAGCCAAAATAGCCAACCACCGCAACAATCGACATGCCATTTAAAAAGCTAATTAAATTCCAACCATACGTTACGTGCAGCTTAGTTTCGCCCATGCTTTGCTCAACAAATTCTTCATTAACCTGATTAAAGCTCTCCATCGCACCTTTTTCAAAGCTAAACGCTTTAATAATATTTACGCCATTAATATTTTCGTTTAATTTTGCGGTTATCATCGAGGATAACTCATTAATCCTAACCGCACGTTTATTAACGCTTTTAGTGAAGAAATAAATCCAAACCATATAGATGGGAAATAAGATAAAACTAGCGAGTGCCAATTCTGCATCAAGCTTAAACATAAAATAATAGGCCAAGATAAATGAAAATGTTGCGGAAAATCCTAAGTTAAGAATTTTATCCAGCATTTGCGTTATCCCACTAATATCATGAGTGATTTTAGCCGTAGTTTTCCCAACAGGTTCAGCTTCAAAATATTTAATCGGTATTTTATGAATACATTCCGCGGCATCATTACGGCCATCTTTGGTCATTGCGATCGTAATTTTGGAAGAGTTAATTCTTTGAATATAGCCAAACCCAGCAGAGAGCAGTGGTCGCACTAACAGCAAAAGCAGTAAAAATGCCATGCTATTAAAATGCGGGCGGTAAAAATCTTTTAACTCACTCAAGCTAATTTTTTTAACTGGATAATTTGTTTGCGCTAAGCTCTGTTCATTCGTCACAATCAGTGTTGAGTCATTAATCACATTTTTATTGCCATTCTTTATCGCATTTGGCGTAACATAAAAGCTCTTATTAAAATAAAAAACACTTAAGTTACCTAAAGTTTTAGATTCGTTAGGTAATAAATTCTGTTCTTGTTTAAAATATTCATGATTATATTCAATCGTTTTATCATTTTTAGCCAAGACTTTATAATATGGCTTCATGACGCCTAAAACATTATCATCTAGTAAGCTTTTAACAATCAATGGTGACAACATCCCAAGGAGTTGACCACAAAACATAGCTATAATTACAATCGACAATAGCTTTTTATAATTTCTGATATAGCGCCATGATTTTTGTAAGGCATTTAAATTTTTCATTCTTCTTCATTACCACTAATTTGACGAATAAACTGTTGCTTATACCAGCCATCTCTGGAGAGCAGTTCTTCGTGGGTTCCTTCGTCAGCAATAGCGCCATTTTGCATAACATAAATTTTATGTGCCGCACTGATCGCTGAAAAACGATGAGCGACGATAAGATTAGTCTTATTACGGCGATACTCATTGATTTTTTCGATAATATTACGTTCGGTCGTCGCATCAACTGCCGATAACGAATCATCCAAAATCAAAATTTCTGGGTTGCGAATAACCGCACGCGCAATCGATAGACGTTGTTTTTGACCACCAGAAAGATTGGTTCCACCCTCTCCAACCAGCGAGTCAAAACCATCGCTAAGATAAGTAAGATCCTTGGCAAAATCTGCAATTTCAACCGCCTGAGCAAAATCAGCGCTGCTCGCATCAGGATTGCCAACTTTAATATTATTCGTAACCGTTTCCCTAAACAACATATGTGTCTGCGGAACATAGCCAACTAGTCCACGTAGCGAATGAAGATTAATTTGTTCAATTGAATGTCCATCAATCAATATCTCACCGCTTTGCAGATTAAACTCCCGTAAAAATTGCCGAATTAGCGTCGATTTTCCCGAACCAGTTGGTCCAACTATTCCAATAGTTTGTCCTGATTGAATACACAAATTTAGCTTATTGAGAACTAAATTTTCATCAGCTTGATATTTAAAAGAGACCTGCTTAAATTCAATCATTTTAAAGCAGGAAATTTTTGCACCCGTACTAACTTCAGCTATTGCGGAAACTTCATCCATAATTTGATAATGTCTTTCGGCTGAAATAGTTGCATTACTCATCCAATTAAAGACATTGGATAATGACAAAATTGGTGCAGCCATCGAGGCCACAAACATCGAAAGGGTCAATAAATCCCCTGGCGAGAGCTTGCCTTGAATCACCAAATAAATTCCGTAAGTAAAACCCAGAAAATAGGGAATGCTCGCCGCAAATTCAAACAACGGCACAAAGAAGGTTTCAAATTTAACAATTTTAGTCCAAGAACTCAGATCTTCATTTATCGAGGATTTAAGCTTGATAGTGTCGCGCTCTTCTTTTCCGTAGGCGCGCACAACTTTTACCCCCTCGATCGACTCTAACAAATCTTCCGACATGCGAGCATAAATTTTTCGGTGAGTTTCATAATATTGCCGCATTTTAAAGCGGGCTTTGTCAATACTTAAAATCGTAACTGGTAAAATAATAATCGTAATGACCGTTAATAAAAAATCTATTCGCACTATCATAGCTATAATTATTGCCAGCAAGGTTATTGATTGGTAAATAATATCTTGTAATAACGTGGTCGCGGCAATCGTCAAAGCCTCCATATCTCGAGTGACACGACTCATTAAATCACCTTTGGTATATTTCTCAAAAAACTTAGCATCCATGGTAAAAAGTTTATTCAAATAATTTTTCCGCAACTCATACGTAACGCGTTGCCCAAGATAATTAATCTTAGTGTGATAGACTTTATCCAAAATAAATCTTGAGATGGCTATAAATGCAAATTCTGCGAGTAATATCCACAAAATGGTTGCCGTCAAATCACCTTGAACAATATAATCCACGGTTTTACCCAACAGAATTGGGGTTAAAATATTATAAACAGCCACAATCATTAAGAGCGTAAAAGCAAAAATATAATGTTTTTTCTCGCGGTTAAAAAACCAAAATAGTCGTTGATATAATTTCAGCATGCTTTGCTTACTACCTCTAAATTGTCAGTATCTGCTAAGTTAAGAACCCCGCAGCAAGCCGCGGGGTATGATGGATGAATTTAAAGCATTACTTTATCACTTTATGCAAGATAAATCCATGTGTAATTGTAGATTATTAAATAATATCAGTTTGATCTATGAGCAGAGTTAAAATTTGTAAACAAACAAGGTAAAATAGTTGATTTGTTCAGTAATTTTTTTATTAATATTGATTATTATGATGAAGTTTTAGATTATTTTATTAATTTTACTGAAATTAATAAAAATACAAAATAATATTCATTTAAAGCCCATTTCTGAGCTTTTATTTTCAGTCTTTTATCGGATTTCAGTCCTCACCGTCACCGATATCATTATATTAATATAGCTTCTTCTAGTTCTAATTTAAACATAAGCATTCTCAAATCATGATGGTTTTGAATTATTTATGATGCTACCTATTTAGAATGCCAAAGATTATAAAAGTGAGAGCGTTGATTTAGCAAATTCTCCAGACTATCATTTTCCACTAAAACTCCATCTTTAATGACTAGTACCTTATCGACATGTGTAATAGTTTTTAAATTATGCGCAACTATAATTATAGTTCGATCTACTAAATATTCAATAATATTTTTAAAGACTTCTTGCTCTGTGATCCGATCTAAACCAGAAGTGGCCTCGTCTAAGATAACAATTTTGGATTCACTAAAAAATATTCGAGCTAATGCAACACGTTGTTTTTCACCACCAGAAATTTTAATACCTTTCTCGCCTAATTCAGTATTTAAGCCATTTGGCAGTTTCGAAAAAAACTGTTCTAACTTAACTAAATTAAGCACTTTTTTAACTTCTTTGTCAGATACTTTTTTATTAAAAATAATGTTTTCACGAAGAGTACCATCAAAAATGGATGTTTCCTGAGATATATAATAAATTTGATCATAAATACAGTTTAAATCAACCTCATTTAATAAATAACTATCATAAAATATTTGCCCACTACTTGGTTTTATTAACCCTGTAATTAATTTTATGATCGATGATTTACCAGCGCCACTTTCTCCAATTAGTGCATATGAATTTCCCTTATTTATTTCAAAAGAAATATTTTTTATAATATCCTTCTGGTTTAATTTTAAGCTAACTTGATTAAATTTGACATTTCCATCAATTACGACAATGCTATTATGCCCAGTTAAATTACTATCATTTTCTGCATCAAAGAATTCAGTTAAGCGTTTGAAGCTCACTAGATCTAGCTTGTACTGCACATATAATACATTAAAGATCGCAATTGGGTTATAGACTTTATCAACATAAAGAATCAAAGCAACAATAGAACCGACTTCTAAATTAAAGGTAGTGTATGCCAAGATTAAAATAGCAATTTTTACAATCACAAGAATAAAAGCAAATATTGCAAAAAATGATTCATGTATCATGACCATTTTGGTTTTTTGGTCTATTACAGTTGCGGATTTTTCATTAAATTTATTTATCTCATTTTGGTATTGTTTGTTTAACCTAAACGTAACTAGTTCAACTATGCCACGTGCTAAAATTTTGTTAATAAGTTCCTCATTTATTAGAGATTTTTCTTTGATACTATAGAGTAATTTAAGTACCAATCTTGTGATAATAAAGACTAAAATATAGCCAATTACAATAAAAGCGACAATAGTTTTATTAATCAATGCGATAAAAAATAAACTAAATAAAACACTAGGAATTAACTCGCGTATTACACGTAAATAGAAATCAAAGAGAATTTTTTTACCAGACATAGAGCCATTTTCAATTTTTTGTAAAAGCACGCCTGAATTTAAATCTAAATACGATTCATATTTAATCGTACTCATTTTTTGTAAAGCAAAACCTTTAATGAAGAAGTAAATACTATTGGCTAATTTATTTTGTGGATATTCGTCGACATAAGAAAGAATACAGCCAACTGCCAGAATTAAACCGTAAATAAGTATCGTTCCCAACATAATATTTTTATGTGAAAAGTCTTCTAGAATTTTCTGAAAATATGAGATGCTTAGTGTAGATAATAGTGCTGAAGTAACTCCTAACATTATGTAAATACTGATTAATTTATAATTATCTTTTATAATGGTTAAAATATATTTCATTCGTGCCTTTATGAAAACTGGGTTTTATTATCGTTTTCAAAACAAAGTCCTGTTATAGATATGTTTAAAAACTCACAATATTGTTTATATACCATCTCACTAACACTAGACAAATTAAGATAAGAGTATAAAATACATTGCCTTACAAGAATTTAAATAATAGCTGAATTAATTCATTGAATTATCATCCAGTGTATTTTTAGTGTATTTTTTACATCTAAAAAGACCTATTTATACTTGGTAATCAATGAAAAATAAAATTTCACTTAAAATAACATTGATTTAAAACAGTGTGTTAGCAAGAGATTGATAAACGTGCTATAAAAATAAGGCTATATACCATAACTATAGCACACTCCAATAAAATAACCTTCTAATGCTGATATTAGCTAAAATCTTGCATTCTGCATTACATATTGATAATACTCGCCACTATATTTTAGCTTACGTTCTTGTGTGGTATAATTTACGCGGTAAATTCCAAAACGTTTACTATAACCAAAGGACCACTCATAATTATCCATTAGCGACCACACAAAATAGCCTTTTAAATTAACGCCCTCATATTTTGCGGTACTCAACATTTCTAAATGGGTGCGCAAATACTCAACTCGACTTAAGTCAATTACCTCACCATTCGTTTGTTCAACATCAGCTGCCGCCATACCATTTTCGGTAATATAAATTGGTAAATCAGCAAATTCTTCTTGCATAAATTTCAAGGCATAATAT
>JAIETT010000182.1 GCA_019744945.1 Burkholderiales bacterium | reverse complement strand
ATCAGCTGCATTTAATTTACGGACAAAATAGTGCGGGGTGATATACCAGTCGGTATCTTTAGTAAAATCAAGCATATGTAACAACAATCCAACTACAAAAATATTCAATATTGTACATGAATTTTAGCCGCATTAGCGTAAAGAAATATACCCTAATGTAACGTGGCATATGCTTACAAAGATAGAGGCTGGTGTATTTGTACTGACAAAAGACACAACAATTTTATTTACACTAAACATATTGCTATATGGTATAACCGCTCATTCGAGTCATGAATTACTTTATACGGATGCGATCGTTAGACCACTAAAATGGAAGATCTCATTATTGTTTCACAACTCAAGGTAGTGCAGCGAAGGTTAAGATTAAACCAGTTAAATTAAACCGAGATATCTCACATGAAAATGAAATTATTGACGATTGACTATCAAAACTACCTTAAATCCAATGTACTCCCAACTTTTCAGCCGTTAATCGAGCATAATTTAAACTCCTATATTATTAATCAAAGCTTGCAAATTGAAAGCGGAACTCATGTCGCAGCTCAAGCCTTTGGTTCTACCAGTGGAAATGATTTAAGCTGGTTAAATTTTGCTAACTATTCAGACGAAGAATTTCTACAGCAACTCTTTAAGCAAAGCTATACACGCTATGGCAAAAACTGGCTGGCATTTCATCTCAAAAAAATAGTTTATTTACAGCAAATGGTTTTTGCCAAAGGTATAATCATTCATCCAAACGGTGAAGTTGTTGCCATTCAAGCCGCAATCATCGAAACCTATATCTTACGTTTTCAAGGACATATTGATAACCACAATATCAGCACTTATGATAAAAGCTTTTATGATCAATTTAGCGCGCGTGAGCGTGAGATTTTGTTTCTAATTTGTAATGGTGCTTCCCAAGAACAGATGGCAAAAATACTTAAAATTTCCAGCGGTACTATCTACTCAATCATTCATAATCAATTATCGCCTAAATTTGACCTCAGAAATTCTTGAACTATTGATATACTTGCTTTTATTATCCATGACAATATGTTACCACACCTTTTAGTGTGCTTTGATTGTCTAGCCCCTAATACAAATTAAATATCACGTAAATTAGTCCAATTACCCTGCACTATAATATTTTACACTAATGCAGTATTATTACTGAACTCATTCCACGCTGCTTTATCAAATGAATGTAACGTATTTACGCTCAAATCATAGGCAACTGCATATGCTGACACACTTTAATATATACCGCTTTTATAAACCTCTGGCACTTGATTCTTAAATTCATTGTCATTCTTGATGAGCATTACATTAATAGTTGAGTTTTCCATCTCTAGCTCCTGATAAATTTTAGTTTAATATTTAATCTTAAACGACGAATGTAACAGTCAGCTTTTTGGGGATAAATCCACATCGAAACTTACCAAACAACTCGAACATTATTACTTTGATTAACCTGCGGCATAAACTTTTATTTATGCCGCTAATTGCAAATTTACAATGAGCTAAAATAAGTTTTCCTACAGTAAGCCTTATTAATTTGTCCATTACTTATTGGGCAAGCGACATAACTATTGTCACCATCATTTAAGGCAAATAACAAGTTACCTGCAGAATTGAGACTCAAACTACGTGGTAAATTGAATACGCCAGACATATCAAGTTCGCCCGCAGATGCAATAGCGTGTGTACTTGGTGTCACCGAATAAACGGAAAGAATATTCTGGCTATAACTAGAAACATAAAGAAGCACATAAGGAAGCCCAGTTACCGTGTAGGTAATCACACTGGATGGCTGAGGAGCTGGCGCGGCACTACAAGCAGACACTTCACTGGCACTTTCATTGACAAAGCACGCATAAATCTGACTCTCGGCAATATTGGTCATAACATAGTTATAACTTTCCTGAGTTGTAGTCTTTGGCAAGGAAATAGACGATAAGCCGTTAGCATTCACACCGACAGGGAAGCTGTTAATATATGAGTAGTTAAGTCCGACATACATGCCATTACTTTCAATAAGTGACATATTCAACATGGTACTTTCCAAAGAAGAAGAAACCATCGGAACCTTTAATGACGAAGCATACGGATTTAAAACTACCCCAGCAAAAGCAGTCCATCTTACATAGACGTTATAGGCACTCGTAGTTGTTCCATCTTTGGCAGTAACAATATACTGCAGTGGACTAGTGGTAAAGTTATTCGTTGTAACACCACTTACTTGTGTCACATTATTAACTTTAACCGTTTTACCGGTGGTGGTAAAAGTTGCAGCTAGGTTATTTAAATTACTACCGTATGGCAAAGTGACATAAATACTGCTACCACCAATCCATCCAGCAACGCCGCTAACTGAAAATGCGGTAATTTTAGCTGATTTTTTTGGGTCTACATTTGAGCTTAATAACAATCGCGCTGAATTAAGTCCATTAGCGGGGTTAATTGTTGAACACGTCGGAGTATTTGTGCCTGTAGGTATCAAACACTGAACAATCGACGGAGGCGTTTCATTACCCATAATGTACAATGTTGTACCTCCGGTACTTTCAACAGCTGAAATATTTGCAGCTCCTTGTGGCAATAAATCTCCCAAACTAATATTACTACAACTAGTTAATTGCGATTCATTAACAACACTACATTTGGTAATATCAGAGCTCGCACTACTGGTTAAAAATGCATAATTGCCGCTAAAAGCGAGACTCGTAGCCTGTGAAATAACGGCTTTTACCGTTACGCTTACAGCATAATCTTTGGTCTCTCCATTTTGGGCATGTACTGTATATGTTACCACGTTGGTAAAATTATTCGGTGTTACCCCATTGACTTGCTCAACTCCATTAACCGAAACACTTTCTCCATCCGTAAGATAAGACGCAGTCAAACTGCTTACATCACTAGTGCCATATGGCATGACAACAGCAATCGTATTATTGTCCTGATTGACTACTCCAAGAGTACCATTTAATGAAAATTCAACTAAATTATTGTCAGAACTAGCAGCTACAGTTACTGTAACCATATAATCCTGAGTGCTGCCATCTTCTGCATGAACGGTGTAGGTCACAGGATTAGTAAAATTATTGGATGTTATAGCATTAACTTGTGGTGTTGCTCCAACCGTTACGCTTGTACCTGTGGTGTTAAATGTGGCTATTAATTCAGTTACATTAGTACCGTATGGCATGGTGAGTGCAATGCTAGTGCCACTAATTACTCCAGCTGTTCCCTCTAAGGAGAATGCGGTTATGGTTTTATCCGTATTTGCCGCAACGGTTACGGTAACGGTGTAATTTTGAGTGCTACCATCTTCAGCATGAACCGTGTACATTACTGGGCTACTGAAATTATTGGCGGTTACTCCATTATTTTGAGTTACGCCACTCACGGTAACTGATGAACCTGTTGTAATGTAAGTTGCGATCAGAGAGCTAACCTCTGTTCCAAATGGCATTGTTACCGCAATATCCGAACCAGTAATAACTCCATAAGTTCCATTTAATGAAAACGAGGTCATCGCCTTTGTACTCGGTGTTATCGAACCACTTACCAATACAGTAATTGGACTCAAAATAGTATCTATACCACCTGTGGATGCTGCCGTAGGAGTGATGTTATATGTTCCTGGATAAGTACTCGAGGACACTGAAATATCAACTTTACATGAACTTGGAAAACCACTACCTGCCGTTCCAATTATACATGGATTTGGCGCAATCGAAACACCATCATTATTAGTAGTTTTATTTATTTTTAAACTAGCATACTGTAATTTACTGGTCGTAAAATTTACGGTGAAACTTTCATTGTCTGAACCACCAACTAAATATATGGTTGCCTGAGTAGGTGAGCTCTCCGTCACAGGCAAATTATTATTCGACAAATACACCGCTGAGCCATTTGGTAGAGAGCCAATTTTAATCGAATTAGTCTCTGACGGGGCACAATTCCCCGCCGAACTGCATCCTGCAATAAACAACACCAACAGAACAAAAAAGCCAATTACTTTTCTCATTTAAAAATCCTATAATACTTTAAAATAAAATAAATTATGTTACTACCATCAGACTCAGCTACAACATCCAATTTTCAGGTTAAATCTCTAATTTAGCGGCTAAAATAGTAAAATACCCGCGATTATAACTTATCATGATTTACATCACAATCACCATTTTAGGTGAGGCAACATAAATCACTAATGACATCATAATGATAGCAACTATTAATCCTTACATTAATAGTCAAGAACTAGCAACCAAACTCAGAATTAAATCAATTTTGACCAAAGCGATGAAAGGTTACAATGACGTGCAAAAATTGTATATCGACCAGATTGGAGTGAGAGAAAGAATGAATTGATCTGCAATGATAAAAAGATAAAATGCAGAGTAAGAAATAGGCATAAATTTAAAGAGTTGTCACATTGAGTAGTCTAGGCAGCCAAAAAACTAAGTGTATTGCCGAATCCAGTTAGCTAATTTTTCTTCAAGAATTATCACTGATGGTCGCCATAAAGATGCCGGAACCGAAAATGGAAAGCCATAGGCTAGCGCGGTTTCAACAATCAATTTAGTATTTACGATAGGAAGTGAAAATTTAACCCGCAACTGATTCCTGATAATAGCAGCAACGGTTTCTCGCTTAATTTCTAAAATTTCAGCAACTTGCTCCTGGGTAAGTCCGCAAATTAATAAAAACAGTACTTCCTCTTCACGGATTGATAGCTTTATACTTCGGATACTATCCACAGGTTTCTTATGTTCAAGAAGATTTTGAATGTACTCATGATATCCTGCTAAACGATAATTAGACGCAATGCTTTGAAGGGCAACTACGTTCCCGTGAGAATTAAAAATTGGTATAAACGTAATCAGGTAACTTTGAATTCCACGATCATAAGGTAATGAATCAATATAGCTGGCAGAACAACCAGTCTTAAATACATACTGCTGGATTCTAAAGATTTTACGGGCATAATGGTGAATTACGTGCGCGGTGTGAGCGTTATACCATTTACCAAAATACCAAGTTGCAGTATCAATTCTCGAATAATATTTATAGCCCGTACCAATAGCCTCATCACAATAATTTAATCCAATTGAACGAGCACTTTGATCGGTACCCATAATCATAGCGTAGCGAAAATCAATTATCGTTGAATACATTGGCGCACTAATACAGGTCTTAAAAAAAGGTTCTATCACTTCCTGAATGTATTGATCAGCCTCTTGATGATCGAACTTAACTACTCCGCTGGCTTTATCATTCAACCATTGAGCCTCATTTAGATGGTAGATCTGTGAATAACCTCCTGCTGAATTAGGCAAAAATACCGCTGGAGACAATTGCTCAAAACACTCCAACTTCAATTTATGTAGTGCTGTTACCAGATTGACACACCTTTTATCAATGCAAAGCTGCAACTCATGAAAATGCAAACCGTAGAACGTATGATCAATTAACCATATCAGCAATTCATTAATTACCGATGACGCTAAACGCTTAGCAGATAAAAAAAGATTAAGTTCTGCGCAAGAATTATTTTCATGAGGCTTAATACAAATAAGCCCCATCAACTGAGCATTGCGTTTATCAATCAGACCCACCGTAAAGATTTTGTCGAGATCAGTTCTATCTTCTTTAACTGAACTAAGTGACTCAGTTACTTTAGATATCATCTGCTCACTGTCCAAATAATTCTCACGATAATCATGCATAAATGAATTAATTAAACCATGATCAGCTGCATTTAATTTACGGACAAAATAGTGCGGTGCGATATACCAATCGGTATCTTTAATAAAATCAAGCATATCTAATTATAATCCTGCTACAAAAAGTACTCAGTATTATACAGGCAATTAACAACTTATGTTAGATGGCATAAGCTAAAAATTAAGCTAAACTCGCTCAGACTAATTGCAATTTCTCACGTAATCGCTTACAATGCCTGATGTTTTAACCAGAAAGGATTCTTATGTCTAAATTACCTAATTGCCCACAATGTAACTCGGAGTATGCTTACGAAGATAGAAATATGTATATTTGCACCGAATGTGGTCACGAATGGAGCGCCAGTGAAGTTAGTGACACAAGCGCAGATGAGGGCTTAATCGTTAAAGACTCAAGCGGTAATTTGTTACAAGATGGCGACAGTATTTCGGTGATTAAGGATTTAAAAGTAAAAGGCAGCTCATTAGTCGTTAAAGTCGGCACCAAAGTTAAAAATATCCGTTTGATTGAAGGCGATCATAATATTGATTGTAAAATTGATGGGATTGGACCAATGAAATTAAAATCTGAATTTGTCAAAAAAGCTTAATCTGATAAATTAACTCGATTTGCTAGACTTAGCAATGCCAGAAAGATGAGCAATTATCCCACGAGTGGATACCATCAAGATAAGAAATATCACTTGACCGAGAAGCTCCACAATAGCCGCCAGTATAAAAACTTTCTTTATACTGGTTTTTTAATCGGGAGCCACTTCCAACACGGTTTACTTCGTCACGCTATATAGTCTTAATCAATTTTATGGCACATTTCCAATGGATATTGCCATGCTATCGCATGCCCACTGTCCTTAATTGGTTCAATTTTAGCTTGTGGATAGTGTTGCATCATCGATTCAGCCACCTTTTGATCAATAATCACATCATCCTGTGGGATAAAAAATACTGCTGGTGTCTTGGCATTTCTAAATCTATTTAACGTGTCTGGACTATTTGTCCATTGGTAAATTGCTTCACCTTGTGCTGGCATAAACTCCAAGTTGGGGAAAAGTTTAGTGTTTTTACTTACGATGAATTTGGAGTCTAACTGCATTAAACTCGCTGATTCATAATGATAAAGATTATTATTAAACACGTAATTTAGCACATCGCTTTCAGATTTAAATTCGCCATGTGCGGCAAAAGGAAAAACTAATTGCTGCTGATTCGTTACAGGAACAATTGGCGAAATTAAATATAATTGACGATATTGTTTGGGCGCCATAAAACTAGCCTCAAGCGCAACTCCACCACCCATTGACCAACCAATTAAGGCAGGCTGCTTCAATTTCAATTTTTGGCTAAATTTATTCACATCTCTAGCCATAGATTTAATGCTTAATTTGTGTAGATTAGTGCTCTCGCTTGAGTTAATTCCAGCATAATCCAGCAAATAAACCCGATGATTTGCGGCTAAGCACTCGACAAAATCACTATTCCAAAAGTTACTCGTGGTTGCATAACCAGTTAACAAAATTAATGGCGTGCCCTTAGTTCCAGCTTGATAATAATGTAAGCTGTGACCATTTACACGCAGCTGGTTACTTTCTAAATCCAGCGCATTAGCTAAATTTACTCCAGCAAACGATAATAACACTAAAATTAATCCATGTTTCATGAGCTACCTACCTCTTATAATTAAGTTATCTTCCAGACCTTATTATACTAATTTATGGTTTTAATCCGACAAATTTTCAAAATCAGCTTAACGCAAATGAGTGTGCTAATTGAAAAATTAGCACCATTTAAGAACTTGCCATCTAATTATTCAACCAGAAAATTTAGTTCGCTCAAAAGATGAATCGAGCAACACCTCGCTATATGTTGCAGTGCATCTTGGTAACACCCTCAAAAACCAGTATAATATCTGGGTAATTATTTTTCTAAATCAAAGGAAACCAGATGAATAACTCTTATTATGCTCATGTTGATCAACAAATTAATGAGATTATTGAAAATAAGCTGTATAAAAGCGAACGAATTATTGTCAACCCACAAAATCCACGCGTGGTCTTAAAAAACGGTAGCGAATTAATTAATTTCTGTGCCAATAATTATCTCGGATTAGCCGACGATCAAGATGTGATTGAAAGCGCCAAACAAGCTTTAGACAAATATGGCTACGGTATGGCATCGGTACGTTTTATCTGTGGAACCAATCAAATTCATAAAGATTTAGAATTAGCCATTAGCCAATTTCTTGGTTATGAGGATACAATTTTATTTAGCTCTTGCTTTGATGCCAATGGTGGAGTTTTTGAAACTTTACTCGGCGAACAAGATGCAATTATCTCTGATGAACTAAACCATGCTTCTATTATCGATGGTGTGCGTTTATGTAAAGCCAAACGTTTCCGTTATAAAAATAATAATATGGCAGATTTAGAGGCGCAATTACAAGCTGCTGATGCTGCTGGGGCGCGCTA
>JAIETT010000178.1 GCA_019744945.1 Burkholderiales bacterium | reverse complement strand
TTATTATCACTTAGAGCACACGGTTGGACGCGTAATTTACCTAAATTTAATCATGTTTGTGGTGAAAAAAGTGATGACCCATTTGAAGAGTCATTTAGATTTGTCTTACCTGGTTATAATGTGCGCCCAATTGAGATGGAAGCAGCTGTTGGAATCGAACAGCTTAAGAAATTATCACAATTTATTCAAGAACGTCGAAATAATGCAGAGCACTTCCAAGCATTATTTGCTGATCATCCAGATTTTTATATTCAACAAGAAATAGGTTTGAGTAGTTGGTTTGGTTTTGCCTTTGTGATTAAGGAAACTTCGAAACTAACCCGCAAAGAGTTGGCTAAAAAATTAATGGATTC
Source organism: Burkholderiales bacterium (assembly GCA_019744945.1). GTDB lineage: Bacteria > Pseudomonadota > Gammaproteobacteria > Burkholderiales > UBA11063 > Aquella. Next base: position 8,034 of record JAIETT010000178.1, on the reverse strand, counting down.
AGGAATTGAGTGTCGTCCAATTGTTGCAGGTAATTTTGCCAAGAATGAAGTAATGAAGTATTTCAATTATGAAATCCATGGTGAATTAACTAATGCCGAGTTAATTGATAAAAACGGATTATTTGTTGGGAATCATCAATTTAATATAAAAGAGCAGATTGATTATTTAGCTAAAGTTATTTTATAGTTGTATTGTAACGGATGAGCATAAAATATGCTTTCCCGTTATCATACTAAGCAACTATAAGCCCTAGATTGTAGAGAGTTTCTTAACGGGATGTTTAATTTATGGAGAATATAAATGAAATTAAGGGTTAATTATGGCGAAAGCCATGTAAATGAAGTAAATTTTATTCCTGCTACGTCTGTTTCAATTGATGGTAATGGTGGAATTTCATTTTCAGTCGACTCTCCATGTTATATTCAATCTAGTACCCGTTCATTATCTATTCCTCCGGTCATATCAGACCTAGATTTGGAGAAAGATTGTTATTATTTGCTTTCATTAGATATCAAAGAAATACGTGGTAGCGTTATTTTATTTTTGTTGTTTTATGATGACACTAAAAAAATCGATACGGTAGAATTCGTATTAAATAACGCGAATAATCGTTTACTATTCCATGTGCCACAACATTACATGAGCTGTAAAATATCTTTTAGAATTATTGGTAGCGGGGCTATGCTCCTTGATAATTGTTCAATAGAAATCAAACCAAATATTCTAGAAGTTATTGCAGTATTATTTAATTCTGCATTTGAAAATGGAGATAAAAGATTAACTAGCTACTATTATAAGCAAATGAAATTATTGGATGTACATGGTTTTGATATATATACATATAAAAATTTCCTATTATCTGCTTTTTCCATTGATGATGAAGATTATATTAAATTTTTGATAAATTTAATTCAGTATGACAATTCATTTCAGTCATTAAATACAGATGTTTTTCTTCAGAAAAACATTAATACATTTAGAATGAAATATTTAGATAGTTATACCACAACGATTTGTTCTGAATTGAGTAGTAAAGGAATTAAGAATTATGTGGTAAATATAATAAATTCTGGATTTGGGGATATATTAAGTATTGGAAGCATGGTTAGTTATTTTTCTGAACGATTAGGGCTTACTTTTACTGGGGTGCTAAGTTTAAACGATGCTAAGTATAAGAATCATTATCTTGATCTTATATCGCGAATAGGGCTAAAAGATTGTTCTTGTGATGACAAAATATACTTTGTTAAGATTCATGATATTCAGGAAGATTTAGCTAAATTTATTCTGGATATTGCAACTTTAGAGAGTGGGAAATTTGACACGCTGTGTTTAATCCCTACGACGCCTAATTCATTTTCTGGTTTAAGAAATAACACAGACTTCAATAAAAATATATTTAATAATGGTTTTCATAAGTACTTCATCCAACTGGTGCGTGATTCGAAGTTATTCACATTAACACAAAATAACATTCAAAAAGATATTTCAATCACGATACATTTAAGGCTTGGTGATGTAGCCGCAATAAAGATAAAAAAATTCGTGATTATTCCATTTGATGTTCAAAATGATCGTTATGATACAGGTATTTCTCTCTTAGCGACGATAGACAAAAGCAATCATCTGTACTCTCAGCATATGTTGTTGGACAATCTTCAACAGTTTATCGAGGATATGAGAAAAACACATAATAATTTAAAATTAAATTTAATAACGGATGGTTATAGTACAACACGATTAAAACTAAAGCAAAATAACATTATGGAGAAATGTTTTGCAAGAGGACTGGATTATAATGTTAATGATGTTGATGTAATTATAGATGAATATGAAAAAAAACTTCAATCAATTCTGTTTGATATCGCAAGTATAGGAGATAATGCAAGCCAGGATTTTATCAATAGCGTTAATATATTAATTAACTCTGACATAATCATTTCATCGTCGCGAAGCTTTGTTTTTAACGTGTTAAGTAACTTTAAATTTAATTCTTTTAAAAAACAAATATTTTATTCTCCATTACGAGGTGGGTATTTTGAGTCATTAAAATCCAACAATGTTGAGCTAGAAAACCTTGTTCCATTTAATATCTTGCGAGATAATATAAATAATAAGCTGAAAACATTAAATAACTATATTCCTCTTGATTACAATGATATCATAAATATTTCACCATACGCGTATTATTATACTAGCTCTATAGGAGATTGGGAAAAACAAAAAAGTGGAAGCCCTCTTGATGGGCAACGAGATAAATCTCGTTACAGTTTTCATACGATGAAAGAAGATAATCCATTTATTATTGTTTACTTTAAAGAACCTATCATTGTTGAAATCTTAGAAATTATATTTAGAGATAAGTATTCTGATCAGATATTTCCACTGATAATTTCTGTTAGTGGAGATGGTACAGATTGGTGCAATCTTGATACTATTGTTGCTCCAACAGAAAGATATGTCAATAAATATTTATCTACATATGGCGCAATCAAGTATTTAAGAGTGCAACGCACGGGATATGGTTATTTATTTTTATCTTCAATTAATATTTTTATAAATAAAATTACATTTTTGGAACAGATGGAACTAAATAAAAACTCGATGAAAACTATCTTTGTTTATTCACCTTTTTACGGGCTAGGTGGTAGGCTTGAAACATTAGCATCTGCATTTGGTTATTTACAAAAGTCAAATTTTAAAAATATTCTTGTGGATTGGGGTGCTAACAAAGTATCCAAACTGTTACAATATCCATTCCAAAGTGTTTATGAGGGTAACAATAAAGATTTGATTATGCGAAGCTTGAACCCTGCGGTAGCTGCACAACTACTGTCACTAGAAACTAAATATAAAACAGAGCGTAATATTTCACACTGGAGAGCACCTACTTCATTGGAGGCAAATGATTCTGAAGCAATTTTTATCTCAAGAGATTCTCTTGGTGAATTTGTGGGAAAAAGAGAGAATTTGTATTCGTGTATGCAACGATTATATAAAAATATAATCCCATCAGCGCATGTTTTGCAACGGGTTTCTGATATAGAGAAAAATCATAATATTGTTAGTTATAGTAACGCTATTGGGATCCAAGTTCGGCATGGCAATGGAGAAAAATACTATAATCCAAATAGTAAGCAATGGGGTGTCAAACCACCAAGTAAAAATGAAATTATAGCATCAATTAGGAATTTTCTTGATAAAACGTTAATTAAAGTTGATACTCTTATTCTAGCCTCTGATTGCAGTGCGGTAAAAGAAATTATCTGCGTAGAATTTAAAAACCAGCTTGACATAATTTTTATTTCCGATTTTATACAACCAATTGGCAGTGGATGTAATCATTTATCCTCAACTTTTTCAAAAAAGGCAGTTAGAACCAATATTGATCAAGAAATTGATGAAATAAATAATTTTGCAGAAATTATTTGTTTGTCAAAATGTGCCGGATTGATCGGAGGTAAGTCATATTTTTTTAACTCAATTATCGGTTATAGCAATTGCGAACCTCAAAACATTATGCGAATAAATAACAATGATAGGTATATTCAACTTGATGATGCTCTAATTCCACTAGAGTATATAGAAAATGACCAGTCCCAAAAAGTCTTAAATGTACTGTCTAAATATAACATCTTGTCAGATGGGATATTTATAAAAGTGGTCTCATTATCTGTTATTCAAATTAATTACTTTGACATTATACTATTTGATGGTTTGCTCGAACATCTTGAATTGAATATTGATGCAATTGCTAAATGTTTACAACAAAATCGACTTTATTAATTTGGGGATTGTTATATGTGGATATTTAAGAAAAAAAAGACTACAACTCAATACAAATTTGTAATTGTAAAAAGTTATTTTGGTCTTGGCGGAGATTTGTGTGTGTTGCTTGGTGCTCTTGCATATGCACATGACAACGGACGAACTTTGGTAGTAGACTGGGATGGTGGATTATATGGATCATCGCTCAAGAGGACAGTGTTTGCTGAACTATTTTCTTTACCTCATTTTAACTCAATGGATAGTGTACCTCGAAATATAAAGTCAATAGGTCCAACATATTGGAAAGAGTATTTGTTCCACCCACCGAGAACATATGCTCAAGGAATATCGTTATCTCGCTCTCGCCCTGAGGATCTATCTTTGAGTGATTCAGAAGCAGAATGTGTTGTGATTACAAGAGATTCAATCTGGTTGAAATCAAGATTTCAATATATTTGTACATTGGCCGCTCAACTGAAACCAGTCAAGGAAATAGCAGAAACAGTGAATTCTTTTACGAATGAATTTGCAAATTATAAAGCTGTTATAGGCGTGCACTTTAGACATGGGAATGGTGAAAGAAAGGTTATACCCCCAGATCCATTGTGGTTTAGAAATGAAATATCTTGTTATTTAAAGACAAGGTCGCTGCTAGTTGAAGATGTATTAGTTTTTGTGGCATCTGATTGTGCTGCTGTTGTTGACTCCTTTAAAAAATATTATAATTGTACTTCGCTTGTTAAAGACTACATTGCGAACGGGCAAGGTGCATTACACATAGATAGAAAAGACTTGAGTGATAATAACAAAGTTATATTAGCAAAAGAAGCCTTGACGGATATGTATATTTTGGCGAAAACTGATCTATTTTTAGGTTCCGGTGGCTTTTTTAGTAAGTATGTTAGAATTCTACGCCGCGGGTTGAATTCAAAAATGTATTCAGGTGTTCGTGCTTTCAATAATTATGATTTTAATAGAAATTATTATTTGGCAGAAAAAGATTTGCAAATAAAAACATATCTAGAAAGTCATAATCATCCATTAGATGGTATATTTGTTAAAATACATAATACCAATAGAGAAATATATTTTATGGATAAATTAGTATATGTTCTGCCAATAAGATTAAATAAAATATCATCTATCGAAGGTTTGAATCTTCGAAAAAACATTGTAAGATATAGATTATATTGATAAATTGTAATTGAAAGGCTATATAAATGAAAACTCCAATACAATTACAGCAAAATGATATAGAATATATTGTATCAATGAATAGGATAACATGTAAAATAAATACAAATGCATTGAGTTATAATATTTTAATTAAAGAATACTGTATAGTTATTCATAAAAAAAATATTATATTAGATCGATTTAAAATATCGGATGTCACGGCTAATCTTTATGTGCATAAAAATGATCAATATGTTATAAGAGTCATCTATGAAAATGAAAGCGGTCATGAGCAGAGTGTTGACTCAACCTCATTCTTAATTGATTTAGCGTTACCTTCAAAAGAAGATATTTTATCAAAAATTTCAATAAGTTGTGAGAGAAATAGAATTTCATGTGACACGAGCAAATGCAAGGAATTAATATATCGAATTGCATCGTATATTATAAAATTTGAGGATGACATTCTTTATAAAGAATCGACGGAAGAGACCTTTTTTACCTACAAATACAACAAATCAGGTTGCTATAAATTATTAATTTACTACAGTGACTATAATTCTAAAATACAACTTATAGAAGTTGATATTAATGCTATTACAACAAAGCTCTCTTCGGATTTAATTACCATAAATAAAAAGAGAGGCAACCGAGACTTTAAATTAATGTTAAGTATTATATTTGCATTTGTAATTAGAGAGTTTCAGCGCAAATATGACAAAGGTTATTTTAGGTATTTCTCAATTATTCTTGGTCCAAGTGTACAACTTGGTATAATGGTATTTATTTTTACGCTCATGGGGAAAAAAAGCGTTCTTGGTTTAGGTATTCCATTGTTTGTTCTTACTGGGATTTTGCCTTATGGATTCTTTACTTCAGCTGGAAATTGCCTCACCATAATTTCGGCTAACCGGGCGCTTCTAAGTTATAAACAGGTGAAAATTATTGACACGTTGCTTGCCAGTGTCTTAATGGAGTTGGTTGTAACAATTAGTATTTTCTTAGGCGGGTTAGTAGTGTGCTATTACCTAGGTGTTCGAATAAATATTTATAATCCATTATCTTTAATTTGTTCTTTTCTTTTGTTATTTTTGTTTACTTTTGGAATAGCTATGGTCTTATCGGTAGTTGGTTTTTATTTTGCAGAGTTTAATTATGCGATACAAGTTATTTTTAGAGCGCTATTTTATGTATCAGGTGTGTTTTTTTCGATTGACTCAATACCAGTACAATATCAAAAATTTTTTCTTTGGAATCCACTTTTACAATTAATTGAATTTATTAGATTTTCATTTGTAGGATTTCAAATACCACACCAGTTAAGTTATCTCTATGTAATAAAATGTACTGTTTTTTGTGTAATTTTTGGCCTTTCGTTATATTTTATTAATCGTAATAAATTTCTGATAAATGATCGGGCTAGGTAGCAATTACATGAAAGGAATTATGTGATCATACTAAATAATGTAACTAAATTTTATAGAGTTCGAAGTTTTAGGCATTACGTACTTAAAAATGTAACACATCAGTTTAATTCTGGAGTAAGTATAGGTATTTTAGGAAAAAATGGGGCTGGTAAATCAACATTATTACGAATGTTGGGAGGGATTGAGTATCCTAATTTTGGTGCAATTCAAATTATTGGCTCTGTTTCATGGCCAGTTGGACTAACAGCTGGTTTATTAAGTAATCTTTCTGCTCGTGAAAATATAAAATTCGTTTGTCGTATTTATGGTAGGACAGGTCTTGAAACAAAAAAAATTATTGATTATGTAAATGAATTTGCAGATATCGGTGAGCACTTTGATGTACCACTTAGTAGCTATAGTTCAGGAATGCGTGCTCGCATAAATTTTGGTTTATCAATGGCGTTTGACTTTGATTATTATCTTGTAGATGAAGTAACTGGTGTTGGTGATCCATCTTTTAAGCAAAAAGCAAAAGATGAGTTTAATAAAAAACGTAAGAATGCTGCAATGATAATGGTTTCGCATGATGTTAAGACTTTACGTGATACATGTGATATTGGACTTTATCTTCATGATGGTAAAATAGACGTGTATGAAGATCTTGAAGAGGCTATTAAAATTTATCAACAAGAATGTTGATTTATACTTATTTTATAAAAGAATATATCAGATAATGAAAAAATCAAAAATTAAGAATTTAATAAATGGTATAAGTGAAAGAGCATTTATTAAAGGGTTTAAGCAATTAAAACATAATCAGTATGTTAAATCATCGCTTAGTCAAACTATGAAGATTTTGTTTGGTAATCGTGTATTTGCATTGATGGTGGTAATTCCCACGATCCTTTATTTTCTGTATAATGCCTTGATTTTTACTCCGCGTTATGAAAGCACGGCAAGTATTGCAATTAAAGATAATCAAGGAAATATTAATGCTGGTGGTCTGGGGGCTTTATTAGGTTCGGTTTCATCAGGGACAACCAATCCATATATGTTACAGAATTATATTCAATCATTAAATATGTTACAGAGTTTGGATAAAAGCATTCATCTTAACGAATTATATCAGAGTCATAAAATTGATTTAATTTCACGTTTATCTGCATCGGCTAAACAAAAAACCCAATTAGATTATTATCTCTCAAAAATTGATGTTAAATATATGCAAGATTCGCAAAGTATTGATGTTTCGGCACAAGGAATTACACCACAAGAGGCGCAATTTATTTTACAAGCAATTATTGATGCATCGCAAGAGTATGTAAATAATATTGATTATCAATTATCCAATCAACGCTTGCAGTTTGCGCAAAAACAATTACAATTAGCGCAAAAAAAACTCTCGGAGGCTAATTCTGGAATTATTAGTTTTCAAAATAATAATGGAATTTTAGATCCTAAATCAGATGTTTCAACCTTGGCTGGAATCATGGCGGGGCTGCAGTCGCAATTGGTCGCAGCCCAAACCGAGTTAATTAATATGCAAGATTATATGCAAAAAGATGCTCCAGATGTACAACGCCAGCAAGAGAAAATTGCTTCGATTCAGCAACAAATTGATATTCAAAAACAAAAAATTCTCGGGATGGATGGTGGCGATAGTTCTAAATTGAATGAAAT
>JAIETT010000169.1 GCA_019744945.1 Burkholderiales bacterium | reverse complement strand
TTAATTGACCAACCTTCATCTTTACCAACTTTATTCGTACCTGTGTTTGAGAAGTCATAATTAGCTTGGAAATATGCGGGACCAATATCAAATGAACCATGGTAATCATAATTCATTACATTAATATGATCCATTAAACCACCAACTTGTGACCAGAAGTTTGCCACTCCGTTCACATTGTTTGGGCTTTGCAGTGCTAGGACACGATCACTACCACCGTTTACCGCGATAGATAAAGTGTAAGTTTTGCCATCTTCTTTACTTGCCTTATCAAGTGCAGTGCGTAAAGTTTTGTAGAAAGTTAACATTTTTTTAGCTGGAGCAACATTGTTATTATAATCAGACCACCATTCCCAATCAATGTCAATTCCACTAAAGCCTGTTTTACGCATTAAAGCAATTGCTTGAGTTGCGAAATTATCCATACTTGCTTGTGATGAGGCTAATTGTTCAAACATTGGTGCCGTATTGATACCATTATTAGTCCAACCACCAAATGATAGATGAGCATTCATATATGGATATTGTAACATTGCGCGGCTAACGGCGCTCAAACCCCAACTGTCTGCTGAAGCATCAAGAGACATAATATTACCATTGTTTTTATCAAAACCGATAAAGGCATAAATTACATCATTAATGTTATTAAATGGCATTTTGGCTGGGTTATATTGACGTCCCCAAACTGACCATTGTGCATAATACCCAGCATTAACAAAACCATTACCCGGATCTTTACATCCTGTATCAGCACATGGTTGTTGGATGCCTACTGCAGCACCATCAACCGTAACACCATACACAATTGGATCCACTACACCAGTTAACACTACCGCATTACCTGAATCGGTACCCATAATATCACAAGACTGAGTTAAATCTAAAGATTTGGCACTATCTTTTGGTGTAACAGTAGTAATATATTTGCCCGAACTTTGCGTGGTTACAAAATTCAAATTATCCACTTGTTGACCAAAACAATTACCCCAGCCAGATTTTTGTTGGAAATTCGAGGTAAAGCTTAGTGATTTACCAGCTGTCAATCCTTGTACCGATAAGACGATTTTGTTATTATAGTCTTTGAATGGAGCAACGTAATCATAGGTTGCAGTACTAACTGGAGTGGTTTTAATCACAAATCCAGCGTTAATTGTTTTAGCTGCTGTAATTACACCTGTGCTAGTAATTGGATTTACTTCGTAATTAGTTGTCGCAGCAGTTATTGCAACACCTAGGTTTAAGCCACTTTCAATCTTATACACAGTATTACCATTAGCTTTGCCATAAGCATTAACGTAACTGTACTTGTTCGCAGCATCACTAAAGTTAGTACTTGCTGTATCACCAGTATTTAATCCGCTAATTGCAACTGTTAGATTATTTTTAGAGGCAGTTGATGCGGTCATTGGAATTGCTAAACTAGTCGCATTTCCAGCTGTAATTGTCAAAGCTGGTAAACCGCTTTCAATATAATATACCCCTTGTAATGGATCAGCAATACCTGTAGTCATTTTTACTACATAAGCATGAGTGCTATCGGTTACAGGTAACTCTCCGGTTGCAAATGAAGCACCTTGTTTAATTGTATAGCTATTCACCACAGCATTTGAAGCTTTAGTGTTTAAGATTTGCACTTGTAAATCACCAGTATAATTTGCAACTACATTTGCCAAGCTAACAGTAGCGCTACCTGTAGTAATTACAGGTGAAGTTTTGTCGTACTTAACAGTAACAGGAGTGCGTGTATCAGCGACAACAGTTGGATTTGCCGATGGTGTATAGCTAACTGTTGTATTGCTAATGGTCGTACCTGCCACGGTATATTTAGAACCACCAGTTAAACCAGTAATCTCTTGAGTATAATTACCACCTAATGATGCCGTTGGTACCACAAAGCTCGCTACGCTTGAGCCTGTACTATTTGTTACATTAACCGTTAAACCATTACAAATACTTGTATCAGTACAACCAGCATTGCTAGTGTCAACGACAATATTCAATGAGCCAGTTGTTGGGATTGGAGTAGGCGTTGGGGTTGGTGTCGGAGTTGAAACTAACGACCAAGCGCTAGACCATGCGCTACCACTACCAGGTGCGTAAGCCCATTCTGCAGTGCTGTTACACCATGGAGCTACGGTTGTCGATAAGCATTGATAAATTTTACCATCGCTACCTTGAACTTGAGTACCAGCTACATAACTACCGCGTCCATCTGGATAGACCTTGTATTGTCCTGGTGTTGGAGTCGGGCTAGGCGTAGGTGTCGGAGTAGGTGTTACAGTTGGACTTGGGGTCGGTGTAGGAGTTGGCGTCGGTGTTGGGCTAGCACCATTAATTGCAAAACTACTCGTTGCTAATGCAGAATCATATGTTGCACCAGTCAAATTTAAGCCACCACTAAAAGCTATCGTTTGATTAGCTTTGATTATTGGATTGTTATTATCTGAACTTACAGTTCCAATTTGCTGATTGGCATTACCTGCACTAAAAACTAATTTATATGCAGTGCTATTTATCTGCCAATTATTTAAAGTACCGATTGCGACGCCTTTTCCTGCGCTATCTTGTGAAGTTAAACTGATGGTTTGTCCACTTAAATTTTGATCGCTAGCGCAGCTATTAGTTAAATCAATACTTCCACCTAAATACCATTGCGAATTACCGCTAAAGTTGACTTTACCAGTAATACAGCTATTACTGCTAAATAAAGTTGGTGTAGCCGTTGCAGCAATTGGTGTTCCAGTTAGGTTTTGACCGCCGCCAGTTGAACTATTGCTACCGCCATTACAGCCAGCTAATAATAATCCACTTCCAGCCGCTAGTGATGCAGCTAGAATTTTTATTCTATGTTGTGGTTTCATGTAAATCCCCTTTTGGTTTAAACATATTATTTATTTTTTTAGAACGAGTAAAAATAGTGAATCTAATTTATACTATAATCAGCAACCTATTGAGATGAGGTTTAATTGCAACTCAGTAAAATTGATTATTAGGTATAAAATAAATATATTTTATGCATTCAATATTATAGCAGTTTAGCTTAAAATCTGAAGAACATAGACAATTATGTATAACAACTATCCATTTTTGGATAACTCAGCCTACCAGTAAATCCTTGTGCTATGCAATTTATTAAATTAAAATAATGAGTTGCGCAAGTTGTAAATTGGCGCAGCTTATTTTGTTGAAATCAATTATTTCAGTTTAGTCTTCTGATTGAGGTAAAATCTTATCCTCAATCGGTTATGCAGTATTTTCCGATTAATTAAATATTTTATGATTGATGCACGCATGAAACAACAGCAAATTTTAGAACAATTAAAAACCTTGACTACCGAAAATATTAATCCTAATTCAGTTGATATTGATATTCTTCCAACTTTAGAGAAATTACGGATTATTAATACTGAAGATCAACAAGTTTCACTAGCTATTGCAAAGGAATTACCTGCGATAGCAACGGCAGTTGATGCGATTACGTTGGCAATGAAAAACGGTGGACGTTTAATTTATACTGGCGCAGGTACGAGTGGACGGCTGGGAATTTTAGATGCCGTTGAATGTCCACCAACGTATGGTGTTGATTATAATACGGTAGTTGGTTTAATTGCGGGTGGTGCAGAAGCCTTTATTAAAGCACAAGAGGGGGTTGAAGATAAAGAAGAGCTTGGCGTGGCTGATTTACAATCAATTCAATTAACCGCCAAAGACATCGTGTGCGGAATTGCGGCATCAGGTCGCACTCCTTATGTTATCGGTGGCCTGGATTATGCTCGTTCATTGGGATGTGTAACCATTGCGGTTGCGTGTAATAAAAATAGTGTTATTGGTCAGCATGCTGATTTGCAAATTGAAGTTGCGCCAGGTGCAGAAGTCGTAACTGGTTCAACCCGCATGAAAGCTGGTACAACCCAAAAATTAATTTTAAATATGTTAAGCACCACCACTATGATTAATCTTGGCAAAGTTTACAAGAATTTAATGGTTGATGTAAAAACTTCAAATGCTAAACTTGAAGCGCGCGCTAAAAAAATCATTATGGATGCAACTGAAGTTGATTACGCAACTGCGGAAAAATATCTACAATTGGCGAATAACCATGTGAAAACTGCGATTGTAATGTTACTTAATAATTCAACGCTCGAAGATGCTCAAGCAAAATTAATTAATGCAAATGGAATTATTCGTAACATTGTTTAACTTAATTTGGCGGACTTGGTTTAATCCATCCGCCAAATAGTTTTCTTAGATATTTTTATCACAACGATACACATTGTGACTACTTTGTAATTGGATGGCTTTTTAACAGTAATAAAAAGTTATTTGAGCATAAACTATAACACCAAATTAATAAAGCAATTAAATGTTTTGTAGTAAAGTTTAGCGTCCAAGTAACATATTGGTGAATTTTGCCCAGGCTTCGGGATTAATCACCTCAATTTTGCCATCCCTGCTAAATTTCTTGAGCTCTTCTTGAATTTGAGCTGGAAATAAAAACATAATACTATCTTTGGCATTTAATTTTTGGCTAAGTTCACTGACTAATTTATAACGCTTGCTAGCTAAACGTTGAAAACGCGCGGAAGACTCGTTGATGAATTTTTGATGAAGCTTAAAGTAATCAAGTGGATTGGTCACTGTCATTAAGGATTGCATGTGCTCGCCATAAGCTAAGTAACCCTCTTGAGCAAAATTCTGATTTGCACCATAAATGTCTTGATTTAACTGATTGATGCTTTTGACTAGGTCTGTAATAGTATCAACATATTGTTGGTATGATTCAGGGTTGAAAGTGGTATTTTCATTCATAAAGATATTCTCCAGATATTTTAATTAATGATTTAGTGTTTTTTGGCAATAATTTATTTCATAATTTAAAAGTTACATATTTGGTAGAACAATCGGTGCTGGTGGTGCAGATTGATTGGTTTGTTGATCAATCTGATTGGTATATTGCTGTTGCATTTTAGCGCCAATCACTTGTTCATCGTTATATTTTTTTAAGGCTTCTTTGGAATTCTCTTCCATTAATTGTTCTTGCCCTTGAATATATTGAAATGATTGTTCTTGTTCGCCAGATTGAGTTTGATATTCATGCATCGGCTCACCATTGGGCATAAATTCGCCCATATCATCTTCATCCCCCATCATGCCATTATCGCCGAGTTCTTCTGGATCACCCATATAAACCCCCGCAGGAGTTTCACCATAAACATAGGTTGGTTGGTAAACGGTTGGGGCGCTGTCGGCGCTATTAGTGGCAAGTACATTGCTGGCAATAAAGCTGGTTATGATGCTGAGGTATAATCGATTACGCATTGGCAAAGTTACTTTCTAAAACAACACCAAGGTAAATTATCATCTTGGTGTTTATTAAACATTATGCTTACTCAGCGGGTTTATTAAAAATACTGGTTGGATTGATTGGTTTGCCACTCTTACGAATTTCAAAATGTAATAAAGGACGATCACTGTCGGTTTTGCCCAATTCGGCAATTTTTTGCCCACGTTTAACACTATCACCTTCTTTAACTAAGTTTACTTTATTGTGAGAGTAAGCGGTTAAATAATTATCCGCGTGTTTAATGATAATTAAATTGCCATAGCCCTTAAGTCCGCTGCCACTATACGCAACTTTCCCTGCTGCTGCGGCAACAATTGCTTGTCCTTCACGTCCTTCAATATCAACGCCTTTGGCTGCAACTGAATAGGGTAAGACGATTTTACCTTGAGTTGGAGTTAACCATTGAATATTACCTAAATTTGCGCTTGAACTAGCCACTGCTGCAGGTGCTGCAACTGCCACCGCGGACGCGGTTTTTTTCTTCGCCACTGGTGGTTTAGTGCTAGTTGCCGTTGTGGTGGTATTAACCACCGTACCATCTTCATCGTCATTAACTTTATTAATCGTTGTACCAGCTGGTGTTGCGGATCCTGTCGTTGCAGTATTCGTGACTGGGCTACTAACCGTGGTTGGTGTAACGGCTTTGGGTGAGGTTCCATTGACAACTGGTGCGGGAGTTGCACGTGTTACCGAGCATGCCGCAAGTGTAAACAAGGTTAGTATCGATACAATAATTCGTTTCATTATTCCCCCTTAATTCTTAATTTTACCTAGCAAATAGCTTTGTTGGTTATGTGAAAGTAGTTTAATTTTTCAATCATTTGATCTAACTTTCAAAGCATTAACTTTCAGGATAAACTGATTTCACTGAGTTATTTCTAAGTGTTAGCTTCCATCAAATTACCGCTTGATAAGCGTATAATTAGTTGACAATAAGTTAACTCAGTTTGGATTTTAGCATAAATATGCGTTAAATCACTCGACTTGCTTGAATAAAGGCTATATTGATACAAGTAAAATAAGCTTATATACGCCCGCTGAAATTAATGCTGTAATCGGTAGAGTTAAAAACCAAGCGGTTACCATTGAGCGCACCACATTCCAATTAATGCCACGTCCATTATAACCTGCACCCATAATTGAACCTGAGGCAGCTTGGGTTGTACTCACGGGTAAGCCAAAGTGTGAGGCGGCTAAAATTAATGCTCCCGAACTTATTTCAGCTGAAAAACCGTTGGCGGGTTTTAATTTAGCCAAGCGGCTACTGAGGGTTTTAATAATTCGCATGCCACCAGCTAGAGTTCCACCAGCCATTGCGATTGCACAAACAATAATTACCCATCCAGGAATTACACTGGTTGAACTAACGACGCCAAAGCTAAATAATGCGAGAGTAATTACCGCCATAGTTTTTTGTGAATCATTTGAACCATGACTAAAAGCTAATAAGCTTGAGGAAAGCACTTGTAATTCACGGATAAAGTTATTGGTTTTGCGTGGATTGGTGTTTTTACGTAATAGTAATGACATGATTACCATAATAGTTAGAGCGACAAAGAATGCCGCAATTGGCGAGAGCAGCATCGGTAAAACTACTTTTTGGAATAAGCCTGACCATTTAATCGCTTCCCAGCCGCCGTTACCAACGATAACTCCACCAATTAATGAGCCGATCAGTGCATGTGATGAGCTTGAAGGAATCCCCAACCACCAAGTAATTAAATTCCAGCCGATTGCCGAAATAAGTGCTGCCGCAATTAAGCTATGTGTGACAAATTGCGCGTCAAATAAACCACTGGTGATGGTTTTGGCAACCCCAGTACTAAAATATGCACCAATAAAATTGAAAATAGCGGCAATGATAATCGCTTGATAGGGTGACAATGAACGGGTTGCAATGGGGGTAGCAACTACATTGGCGGTATCGTGAAAGCCATTGATAAATTCAAAAATTAAAGCAATTAAAATTAAGGCGATTAAAAACATCGACATACCCATATTACATATCCTTAACGGAGATTTGCATTACCAAATCCGCAATTGAAGCACTGGTGTCGATTGCTGATTCAATACTCTTATAAATTTCTTTTAATTTCAAGATGGTCATGGTATCGTAATTTCCCGAGTACATTTCTTTCATTGCACGGCGTAAATCTTCCACGCCATTTTCATCAAATTCGTCGGTTTGTTGTTCGTTTTTACTGATGCGTTGATAATTGCCATCTTTAAGCGCTTGCATAATATCCACCAAAACTTTGGTGATGTTTTGTAAGGTAGTCGCACTGCCAATTAGGCAATCATCGGCTTTAATATCAATGCCATAAATTTGTAATTTAGTGTTGGTTTTAACGATGCGTTTGGTTAATTTTAATAACAGCACGGATAATTCTTGAATATCACCACGATCAATTGGAGTAATAAATTGATTATTTAATTCAATCATGACACGTTTATTAACATCTAAGGCTTTTTGCTTTTGTTGGCGAAGTTCACCGGATAACTGCATTTCAGTAGCTTTATCTTTCGCACTGATAATATTGGCAAAAACATTGGCGGCTTGATGAACTACTTCAGCACCTTCGACAAATAAATTGAAAAATAAATCTCCACGAGACGGGATAATTGCACGAATAAGCCGTTTTAACATATTTACTTCCTTAAAATTAGCCAGTAGATGAATTAATCAAGATGATAACAACCCACAGATTATAAACTACTCTTGTCCTTGGCGTTAAGAATTAGCTGTTGTACATTTGCTGGAGTTTGTTTGAGCTGGTTAACGCCGCGGGTAATATTAAACAAACTAACCCCTAAATCCGCCGCAATTGTTCGTTGTGGTTTATCGCCCGTAATTAGTTCCGATAAAATTAAATAGCGTGAGCCAATTTTTTGACATTCTGCCGCAGTTAAGGTTAATTCAAAAAATTGCTGCAATTCAGCGGGGTCTTTTAAGGCACAACAATTTTGAATAAATTTATTCCAACCAGATAAATCGCGCATGGTGAACCTTTAAAAATGATTAATATAGCGTTATGATACACAAAAATTAATTTA
>JAIETT010000244.1 GCA_019744945.1 Burkholderiales bacterium | reverse complement strand
AAGAAATATAACATCCATGCACCACCTACCAATGCAAATGGTAACGATGCAAGAATAATCACCATCTCAGTTAATCTACCAAAACATAGATATAGCAACAAACCAATAATTAATAAAGTAAAAGGAGCACTGTATGACAAACGCTCTTTTGCTCGTTGCATGTATTCATATTGTCCTGCCCAACTAATCGAATAACCTGGTTTAAATTTCACATTGGATGTAATAGTGGCTTTTGCATTATTTATATAACCAGTTAAATCTGTACCTTTAATATCAACGTAGACATAGCTATTTAAGCGAGCATTTTCACTGCGAATCATATCTGGACCATCTTCAACTTTAAGCGTTGCTATTTGACTTAATGGAATAGTTGCACCACTAGCAGTTACAATAGCTAAATTATTTAACTTAGTTAATGAATCACGAATATCGCGTGGATAACGTATATTTATAGGGAAACGCTCTCGCCCTTCTACGCTTTGACCAATATCTTCACCACCAATAGCCGTTGAAATCACATCTTGCACGTCATTAATATTTAAACCATAACGCGCAGCTTCTACACGGTTTATATCAGCAGTTATATAATGACCACCACTTGCTCTTTCAGCATAAACGCTGACTGTTTCTGGAAGTTGTTTAAGTGTTTGTTCAATTTGCTTACCTAAATTTTGCACTTCATTCAAATCAGGACCAAAAATCTTAATCCCGATTGGAGTTTTTATACCTGTCGATAGCATATCGATTCTTGTTCTAATCGGCATCACCCACGCATTACTTAAACCTGGTATTTTTACCACACTATTCAGTTCAGCAATGATTTTGTCAATTGTCATATCTTTACGCCATTCAGATTCAGGTTTAAGTTGCACGATTGTTTCAAACATTGACAAAGGTGCTGGATCAGTAGCACTGGTAGCACGACCACTTTTACCAAAAACGCTTTGTACCTCTGGTACTGTTTTAATTAAAGCATCACTACGCTGTAAGATTAGACGAGCTTCACCAATTGAAATACCAGGTAAAGTTGTAGGCATATACAAGATATCCCCCTCATCTAAAGTAGGCATAAATTCACTACCCATTTTCTGAAATGGAAATACTCCGACAACCACCAAGATTAAGGCACCAAGAATTACTTTTTTGGGATGTCTCAATGCACAATGTAGTAATGGTTGATAAATTTTTTGTAAAAATCTATTGACAGGATTTTTATGCTCTGGAACAATTTTGCCGCGAATTAACCAGCCCATTAATACCGGAATTAATGTGATAGATAAAAGTGCAGCTGTTGCCATCGAATAAGTTTTAGTGAATGCTAGCGGAGAAAACATTTTCCCTTCTTGAGATTCAAGAGAAAAAATCGGCATAAAACTAAATGTAATAATCAATAGTGAGTAGAATAATGGTGGAGCAACCTCATGACATGCTTGTTTTATCAAATCCCATCGATTAGTATCATTAACTTCGGCGTGTTCAAAATGTTTATGAACATTTTCAACCATAACTACCGCAGCATCTACCATCGCACCAATAGCAATCGCGATACCTCCCAATGACATAATGTTAGCATTGATTCCTTGAAACCGCATGATCACCAATGCCATTAACACGCCAATTGGTAAACTAATGATAATAACTAACGCAGAACGAAAATGAAATAAAAATATAATACAAATCAGCGAAACCAAAACAAACTCTTCAATTAATTTGTCTTGTAATGAATTAACTGCTCGACCGATTATTTTTGAGCGGTCATACGTAGTAACAATCTCTACGCCAGGTGGTAATGAAGACTTTAACTCGTCTAGTCTTGTCTTCACATTTGCAATAGTTTGCATTGCGTTTTGCCCTGAACGCATTACTATTACACCACCAACTACATCACCTTGACCATTAAGTTCACCAACTCCACGACGCTCTTGTGGTCCTAATTGAACTCTAGCGATATCTTTCATTTGTACTGCTATACCATTGGCACCAATTTTCACTGGAATAGCCTGAATATCTGAAAGTGTACGAATAAAACCAGTAGAACGCACCATGTATTCCGTATCACCAGCTTCAATTACTGAGCCTCCACCATCAGCATTACCATTTTGCAACGCACTTTTAACTTGAGACAGAGTTACACCAAAACTACGTAGTTTGTCAGGATTAACTACAATTTGGTATTGTTTAACCATTCCACCGATAGTTGCAACCTCAGAAACGCCAGGAACTTTCTGTAATTCAAACCGCAGAAACCAATTTTGCAGCGTTGTTAAATCATCCAAACTGTGTTGATTTGTTTTATCAATCAATGCATATTCATAGATCCAGCCAACACCAGTTGCATCAGGACCTAGTGCAACTTTTACCCCAGCTGGTAATTGAGATGTGATTTGGCTTAGGTATTCCAACACACGAGAGCGTGCCCAGTATAAATCAGTACCATCTTTGAAGATGATATATACATACGATACACCAAAAGCTGAAGTACCACGTACAGATACTGCACCAGGAACAGCCAATAAAGCTGTAGTAAGTGGGTATGTTACTTGATTCTCGACAACATTTGGTGCTTGTCCAGGATAATCAGCTTGAATAATTACTTGAACATCTGACAAATCAGGAATTGCATCTACAGTGGTATTCTTCGCATATATTCCACCAGCGATTAAGAGTGCCACCATCAATATAGCTAAGAGAAAGCGATTTTTAATTGAGTAATCAATTATAGTTTTTATCATTCTTAGCTCCTAATGGGTATGTTCATGAGTTGTACTTGACATATCCATGCCATCCATTTGTGAATCTGGTTTTTGTTGAGTTGAAATAGCTTGTGATTCTGAACTATCAACTCTACTAACTCCTGCACTTAAGCTAGCTTCTGAATCTAACATAAACTCACCGTTACTCACTATCTGTTCACCACTTGACAAACCACTAATAACTTGAGTCATATCACCAACTTCATTTCCAAGAGTTACTTTGCGAACTTGAAATACTCCGTTGCCAAGAGCTACTATAACTCTATTTTCAGTAGAACTCATAATAATTGCCTGAGTCGGGATTAATAAACTTGCAGCCTTATTTTCATTATTAAACATAACATTGCCATACATTCCAGGTTTTAATGTTAAATCTGGATTATTTAATACTATCCGTACACGAGCTGTCCGCGTTGCGTCGTCTAGTTGCGGATAAATATATTCTACTTTACCTGACCAGCTACGACCAAGTACACCATTCATAGTAACTTTAACAGACATACCAGTTTTTACTTGATTGGTTTGATTCTCAAAAATATTTGCCATCATCCAAATAGATGATAAGTCTGTAATGGTGAGAAGCTGTTTGTCTGGGGCTATATAATCTCCATTTCGAATATTTAAGCTAGTTAAAATTCCATTTTGTGGAGCATAAATATTAATTAATTGATTAATTTGTGACGTTGCAGTTATCTCATTAATTTGAATTGGGTCAACATGTAATGCTAAAAGTTTATTTTTTGCAGCACCAATAATTGCATCATTTTTACTAATTAAGGCTGATTGATATTCATTTTCAGCATTTACAATCGTTGGTGAGAATATTTGTGCTAATAATTGACCTTTCTTAATTGGCATTTGCTGAGTATTAGCAACTAAATTACGCACCCAACCATTTGCATAACTCGTAATAAATGTTACTTTAGTTTCGTTAGATTCAATATTTCCATAAGCCACAAATGAGTTATTTCCAGAACCTGATTGAACTATAGTGGTTTTTACACCGAGATTACTAATATAGCTATTTGGTAATTTGATTGCGTTTGCTGGTAATTTTTCATTATCATCTTTAGGATAAACTGGCTCTAGCTCCATTCCCATTGGTGAAGTTCCTCCCTTAGGATAATGAACTTTAGGCTCCATTGGGTCGATCCAATATAATGGAACTTTGTCCTTAGATTGGTTATTGCTTGTCTGATGTTTACCTTCATCATCGGAATGCTGTTCAGCACTGTCTTCATTGTGATTATGTTCATTAGTTGAGTTGTGTCCATGATGATTGTGCCCAGTCATCATTTCTGGAGTTTGAGCTTTGATTACGCCAACACCATAACGGAAAACAACTTCTGCACCTAAAAATGCTGTAGCTAATACTGAAAATTGAGTCATGGCTAATAAACCAACTAACACAAAACCAGTTTCACGTTGTTTTCTAAATTGTATAATTGATAAGAGGCTTGTTATTATTATTAAACTAAATGTAATTATGGCTGAATTTTTATGAACACCCATAGCTAAATGACCATCTTCATCATGCGGCACTGTATAGTATGCGTGTAATCCTGCAAGTACCGTTAGAATAGAAAAGAAAAAGGCTAACCATAAGCACCATCTGCCAACAACTTCCAACTCTTTTATTAATTTATTTTGTTGATAACGACTTTTACCAAAAAAATAAATAGTTTGAAAAATAAAAGAAATACTCAATAGAGCAACTGTAAAATGAACTAATGCTGGATGAATATTTGGAATAATGGTGAAATGAGAGAATGGTGCGAGCATGGCTAGTCCTTTAAAATATTATTTCTGTGTAGTTGTACTACTAGCAGAGTGTTTCTTTACCTGTTTATGTTTGGTATTGCTATGCGTACTGCTACTCATTCCCTTCATATTTGACATATCCATGCTAGACATGTCCATTCCACTCATGGAATTATCAGCAGCCCACACAATACTAAACATACAAGCTAAAACAATAGATAATTTTTTTGTAACCGTCAAATTGAATTTACTCATAATAAGTCCTTTAAAGTTTAAATAAATAAAAGTATGCTAGATAATGTATTATTGTTCCACTATAATTATGTTTTTAAGTGTACAATGCATGACAAATATACTCCAGTAGAGTATATACTCGGTAGTATATCATAAAAGGAAACAATATGAGGAATAATGTTATCAATCATCCAAGTCATAAAACAGAGCTTGGTAAATTAAATCGCGTGATTGGACAATTAGAAGGTGTAAAGAAAATGATTGAAGATCAACGATATTGTGTTGAAATTCTACAACAATTAAAAGCAGCAAGATCTGCTATCAAAGGTGTTGAACATAATATATTGAAAAATCATATGCAGATGTGTCTCTTAAACGCAGCCAAGAGTCAAGATGAACACGAAATTTTAAAAAAAATAGCCGAATTACAAAATATCATTAAAAACTATAACTGAGATATTATTGTAGTTATACTATCTGAGCTTTATTGTATAGAGCAACATTTAAGTTATTTATAGGAAAAGACAAAATAGTTATGTATGCGTATTCTTGGTATCTAAATTTTATTTTTAACGCTTATTGGCTAAGATCAAACACTTATATTTATGTTGCTTTTTATTTTAGTGTAATAGAGAGTTCAAAATAACGGTGGTTTTATTATACTTTTTATAAATCAATAAATATCCAACATTATACCTTAAATACAGGTCATAATACTGGTTAGTATTATCAAAGTATGTTATTTTAATTTTTACTGAGTATTGTATACATTTAGGGAGCCCAACAATGAACATTGGCTATGCCAGAGTTTCAACTAAAGATCAAAATTTGGATCTTCAACTGGATGCATTGCAAAAAGAGAATTGTTCAAAGATTTTCAAAGAAAAAATTAGTGGAACCAAATCTGAGAGACCTGCACTTCAAGATATGCTAAACCAAGTTAGACCTGGCGATGTAATAATTATTTGGAAATTAGACCGCTTAGGTCGTTCGTTGAAGAATCTGGTTGAAATTGTTGGACAATTAATTGCTCAAGGCGTCGGGCTCAAAAGTTTACATGACAACATTGATACAACTACTCCTCAAGGACGTTTAACTTTTAATATTTTTGCGTCACTGGCCGAGTTCGAACGAGATCTAATTAGTGAGCGCACTATGGCTGGCTTGGCATCTGCTCGCGCAAGGGGGCGCAATGGTGGCAAACCTAAAGGACTTTCACAACAAGCAGAATCAACTGCCTGTGCAGCTGAAACATTGTATAAGGAAGGTAAGCTAGCAGTTAATCAAATCGCCACACAACTAGGAATTGCCAAAAATACACTTTATAAGTATCTACGTCATCGTGGCGTAGAAATCAATGCCTATAATTCAAAGATAAAATAACCGTAAATCTAATGACCAAAAGATTAAAGATTCTTAGCCCAATTGAAATAAAACGATATTATGCGCCACCTATTTTTACCGCAGAAGATCAAAAGTGCTTTTTCTCGTTGGATATTCATGAAGAAAGCCTTATTAGTGAACTACGCACATATTCCGGTAAATTTTATTTCATTCTATTGTTGGGTTATTTTAAAGCGACTCAGCAATTTTATCGATTAAAAGAGCTTAATCTCGGCGGAGACGTTAGCTATATACTTGATAACCACTTCCCGGAATTAAAAACTACACCAGGCATAGATATTGGGAAAGACTTGCGGCTTACAATTCAGAATCAGATATTAAAGCTGTTGGATTATAAGCTTTGTAGTGGTCAAATGAAGGAAAAATTATATGCGCTAACAACGGAAATTGTTAGCATAGATGGTAGCCCCACCTTTATTTTCAATGAAATGGTGCATTTTTTGCAAAAACAGCGAGTAGTGCTACCAAAATACACTTTTTTCCAGGATTTAATTGGCGCAACTATAACCAAAGAGGAGAAACGACTATCAAACTTGCTAAAAAACAGCATTACACCGGAGCTTAGGACTCAGCTCAATGGTTTATTAGAAGCTGATAATGGACTGCATGAATTAACCTATCTTAAAAAAGAACTAAAGAACTTTGGTAACAAACAAATTAAAGATGAAATTAGACGGCTTCAGTCTATTCGGCAATTATATGAATTTTCAAAACAAATTTTACCCCAACTCAAGATTTCTATTTCCAGTATCAAATATTATGCATCCTTGATTGGGTATTATAATGTTTATAAGCTCAAAAGAATGGATATGAATAAGGTAACGGTTTACTTGCTTTGTTTTATCTTTTATCGTTACCGCCGTACTATTGATAACTTAGTCGAGTGCTTTACTCATAGTGTCGCAACCTATACCGCTACAGCAAAGAAAGCAGCAAAAGCAGTATCCATTGAGCAACAAGCTAACCATGGAACCCAAATGTATAGAGCTGCCCAAGTTCTTGAACTGTTTTTGCAAGAAGAATTAGATACCAACCTATTTGGCGATGTAAAGCGTAAGGTCTTTGAGTTCTTGCCGCAAGATCAGTTGGTTGTGCTAACCGAGTATTTGAAAAATCAAAAATTTGATATTACACAACATGAGTGGGACTATTATGTGAGCATCTCCAAGGCATTTAAACGCAATCTTCGTCCACTTTTAACCAATATTAGCTTTGCTGAAAATGGTTTAACCGACCAATTAATGCCCGTTATTAACTTTTTAACCACGCAAATTAAGACATATAACAATATAAAGGCAACAGATAAAAAAGAATTTATGCTGAACTTAATCCCAGCCGCTATTAAAAAGTATATTTATGATAAAACAGACACTGGAAATCAAATAAATCTGCATAAATATGAGTTTATGGCGTATCAACAGATCAAGAATTCAATTGCAGCTGGTAGCTTATTTGTGCCGGATAGTAGCCGCTACCGTAGTCTTGAGGAGGACTTAATCGATGAGTCATTTTGGCAAAATAATCCGTCAATCCTTCAGACGCTTGGGCTTGAAAAATTAACACGACCGATTGAAGATATTCTTGAGGAGCTAGAAACCGAGTTAGGGTATTGGTTGACTCGCGTTAATTCACGAATTAAAAACAATGATAATCCATATGTCAAACTCACAGGTGAGGGAGATAAAGCCAGATGGAGTTTACCCTATGCTAAGCTTGAAGAGCCTGAGCCACATAATATTTTTAATCAAATTCCACAAATTGGAATTGCTGATCTCTTGATGGATAACAATAATTATTGTAGTTTTCTGGAATGCTTTACGCCAATAACGTTACGATACACCAAAAGTAAAGCTGAAGATGAGAGTTTAGTTGCAAGCCTAATTGCATTAGGCACGTACATTGGCTTAGGAAAGATGGGATCAATTTCAGATATTAGCTTTACACACTTATCCTCTACAACAAATAGCCTAATCCGGTTAGAAACGCTAAGAAAGGCTAATGATAAAATCAGTAATACTATTGCCAAATTACCCATTTGCAAATATTACAATATCATGGATGACGTGCTACACGCTAGTACCGATGGCTCAAAAATTGAAACTCAGATAGAAACGGTTAATGCCAGATATTCTTCCAAATATTTTGGGTTAAATAAGGGAGTATCGGCCATGACCTTAGTCGTAAATCATATTCCAGTAAATAGTAAGCTAATTGGCGCTCATGAATATGAAGGACACCACGTATTTGATCTATTGTTTAATAATACGTCAGAAGTGCAACCAGATATTCTATCCAC
>JAIETT010000255.1 GCA_019744945.1 Burkholderiales bacterium | reverse complement strand
AAATGGAGTTATTTTAGCCTTTGGCGATAGTTTAACCGCTGGATATGGAACCACTCCCGAGAATAGCTACCCAAGTGTCTTGGCACAACTCAGCGGACATCCCGTCATTAATGCGGGAATTTCAGGCGAAACCACTGAGCAAGGTTTAGCGCGCTTTGGCACAACACTCGATGAAGTTCAGCCACAATTGGTAATTTTAATGGAAGGCGCCAATGATATTTTGCAAAACAAGAGCCAACAGCAAGCTAAGCAAAATTTAGCCGCGATGATTCATGCCGCTCAAGCGCGTAAAATTCAAATTTTATTAGTTGCCGTACCAGCAAAAAGTTTATTTTTAGCCAGCGCAAATTTTTACCCTGAGCTCGCCGCAGAGAATAAATTAGTTTTAGACAACACAACCATTGCCAAATTATTAAAAACACCTGAATTA
Source organism: Burkholderiales bacterium (assembly GCA_019744945.1). GTDB lineage: Bacteria > Pseudomonadota > Gammaproteobacteria > Burkholderiales > UBA11063 > Aquella. The sequence goes on along the minus strand of JAIETT010000255.1, from coordinate 8,163 downwards.
AAATCTGATTATGTCCATTTTAATCAACAGGGCTACCGCCTAATGGCAGAACGCTTTTATGCGCTACTCAAAGAGCATGGCGCGTTGAATTAATTAGTCAATATGATAAATTATAGAACATTGCTAATCTAGCATAACTTCCACAATCTGACTATTCATGTAAATGAAGGTAGTTTTTTATTTACCCCATATGAATTCGCATTTATTTAGCTCTAAATTTTAATTAAAAAACTGGCGACCTTAATAGGTAGCCAGTTTTTATGAAAGATCTACAATAGTTTAAAAACTTATACTACCAGTTATATTTATCGACACGCCAATCCCATATTTAGTTTTTACCCATAGGGCGGTATTATTGATATACATCCAAACCATTCCACCATACGTAGCGGCAGATAAGACCCCTTCGTGATCAATCGTAAGACTACTAACACCAAGGGTATCAAGTGGACTAGTATTAATTTGAACCCAATAGTAACCATTATATTTAAATACATTACCCGCAGAAGTACCTGCATAAACATTTAAATTGCTATCAGTTATGACCGAGTTTATTGCCGTACCATCCAGAGTTCCCATACCAAGCAACACCCATGCACTGCTTCCTACTGGATATTCCCAAACAAATCCACCGTTACCATTTCCAGCCGTTGCTGCATAAATATTTCCTGTCGTATCCATGGTTATTGACTGTATCGGCGTACCATCGACGGAATTACGTGCTGCGTTACCATTCAGTGTTTCCCATAATCCACTAGTAGTATTATATTTTTGTACTCGTCCATCTTTCAGATTCTGATCAGATGGATCATTATAATTCATACTCGTGTATAACTGTCCTGCGGCACTAACCAAAAGACCAGAAGTACTATAATCTGAATTAGTTGCTATTTGCAGCCAGCTACCGCCATTTATGGTTGTAAATACATTCCCAGCCAACGTTCCTGCATAAACATTGCTATCATAAGTTGTAAGTGCAGCCACCCCACTATTATCTACTGCGCCAAGATTACCTAGTAACATCCAGAATTTATTTGCTGCTAAATATTTAAACACATTATTTTGAGTTCCAGCATACAAATTACCACGGCTAGAAAGAGCAGTAGAATAAACTGGTGTACCGTCAAGTGCTCCAGTTCCGATAGGAGACCATCTATTTGTGACGTAGGTATAAACCATACCGTTCATAAATGAAGGATTGGCCGTACTAGTATAGAGATTACCATTATACACCACAATAGTTGAAATATAACCATTGTTAAGATTACTTACTTGATCCCACGTTGTACCATTATAATGATAAATTTGCCCATTCGTACTGTCACCATTTGTTCCAGTTGTTCCAGCATAAACTTCTGAATCGCTCAGTGTCATCGCGGTTATTGCTGAAGCTGAGATTGCATCAGGAGTTCCTAATAGCGTCCATGTTGTACCACTTCCAGCATATTTATGCACCTTACCAGTAGCAGTACCTGCATACAGATCACTACCATTTACCACAAGTGCATTAACTGAACCATCATTAAACGTACTGATCGTAGTCCAGCTTGTACCACTGGTATAATGGTACACTTGCCCATCACCACCATTACCTGCTGTTGCAGCATAGATACTACCGCTACTATTGATTGCAATTGATTGAATTCCTGTAGAATCTGGAGAACCCAGCGAAACCCAAGCCCCATTTACGTATTTAAATACACTACCTACATCCGCCCCATTATTGGTTCCCGCATAGAGATTATTGTTTGCATCAAAAGCTAATACTTTAATCGGCTGATTTAAGGTAGTTGCCATTAAACTCCAGACATTATTGGCATACTTAAATACATTACCAGAACTAGTAGCGGCATATAGATAATTAGCGCTATCGATTATTAAAAAATCAACCTGTGAACCATCCAGAGATCCGCCGGCACCTGTTCCAGCTAATATCGTCCAATATCCTAACTCGCTATTATATTTAAACACTTTACCAGCCCCAAATCCGCCAAATGTTGCACCCATTGTGCCAGCATACATATTGCCATTAGAGTCGATAGCAAAACCAAAGATCTGACTATAATCAATCGTTGCTAACGAAGAATTACCAGTTATCAAAGTATCATTAGCAAACACCAGCCCATTTTGCGTACCAAATAAAATTCCATTAGGAACAGCAGCTACTGTTAGAGTATCCGAAGTAACCGTCGTAGTTCCAGTAGAGCTAGCATCAAAAGTCGCCGTGCCACTTTCAAGTGCGGTAATCCTTACCGTACATGAACTCACCGTAACTGACAAAGTACAATTATGTGGCGTCAACAACATAACAGAAGAATTATTATTGTTAATTGCAACTACGGCAGATTCTCCTGAGGTTAAACCAGCAATGCTAATAGTTGCCGTCGTTGATTCACCAATCAATAAATTGGATTCAACAAATGCTGAAATAGATAATTCCCCATTACTGTAACCATTATTATTTGATGAATTACTACTACCATTACAGGCGGTAATTAACCCACTGCACAATATTGGCAGTAATAAAGGATATAATGATTTCAATTTATTATACGCATAGGCTATCAGCATTTATATTTTCCTGTTTTAATATTATGGATGTTGCTATTTTAACATTTTATTAAAGATTAACTGGCATCCGAAACGGATATTCTTAACCCAAAATAGAAATGCCATCATGAGAGTAATCCTTGAAGGCTAGTTTTAGCTTAGATTATCCATCATTAATGCAGAATTCATTTATTGAATAGATCCTTATACAGGCGCGAAATTAAAAATTTCTTTGGTTGTTATTAATCTAATCCGCCATTATTGCCAGCACTCAGCTTGGACATTAAATACTCCACCAAAGAGCAATATTCCCCAACACTACGCAAGATTAAAATCACGCCCAACTACTAGAGAGTAATTCAGCTTGCTTTAAGACCAACTCAACCGCTTCAAGCGTTTTTCTTGCAATCAAATTCTAATTCTTAGCCAATATAAAATAGTTTTTAACTATCAATTAGATTATTTTTATTAATTGGATTAATTATACTAGATAACTTAAAATAACTTCTGTAAACCAAAGATCACCAAGCGGTGATTAAATTAAACCCTAACTTCAAGGAGTATTATTATGTTATCAGTAGGCAACCAATTCCCAGATTTCAACTTAACCGCAGTTAACGGCACTAGCCCAGAGAGCTTTAGCGCAGCAACTTTAGCCAGCTATGGCTCAGATTGGAAAATTATTTTCTTCTGGCCAAAAGACTTCACTTTTGTGTGTCCAACTGAAATTGCAGGCTTTGGTAAACTTGAGGGCGAATTTAAAGATCGCGATGCCGTATTGATTGGTGCATCAACCGATAGCGATTTTGTTCATGCCGCTTGGCGCGGAAGTCATGCTGACTTGAAACCTTTGACTTTTCCATGGTTGGCTGACATCAAAAAAGAATTAAGTAACGCATTAGGCATTTTGAATAGCGAAGCAGGTGTGGCGAATCGTGCAACTTTTATCGTTGATCCACAAAACATTATTCGTTATGCTGAAATGACCGACATGAGTGTTGGACGTAATCCAGTTGAGACTTTACGCATTCTCGATGCCTTGCAAACTGATGAATTATGCCCATGCAACTGGAATAAAGGTGATGCAACCCTCTAATTGGATTCTAATTAGTCGAGAGTATGATTTTAACCACACTCTCGATTAAGAAAAATAATCTACCTCTTTGGAAAGAACCTTCATGAACTTTGAAACAATTTTGGCTGGCATTCCAGATTATGCCAAAGATATTAAGCTCAACTTAAGTAGTCTAATTAATAATCATAGCCCACTCAACGATAATCAATTTGCAGGAAGTGTGCTTGCCGCAGCCATTGCCTGTAAAAATCCAGCACTGGCAAAGTACGTATCTCAAGCCGTAGCGGCACAATTAGCGCCCAATGAATTAAGCGCGGTTCATTCCGCAGTTGCAATTATGGGCATGACCAATATTTACTACCGCTTCACCGATTTAGTTGATGATGCGAGCTATGCCGCAATGCCTGCAGGTTTACGCATGAATATTTTACGTGATCCAGGGGTAGATAAAATTGATTTTGAAATGTGGTCATTAGCGGTATCCATAATTGGCGGTTGCCACAAATGCGTAAGTGCGCATGAACAGCAATTAATCAAACACGGGATTAGCAAAGAAACCATACAGTTATTGGCTAAAATTGCCGCGGTAATCCATAGTTTAGCCTGTATTCACACGATTGAAATCAGCAAATAACCACATAAATAGTGTATAATATCAGTTCTATAAAACAAGGAGAGATTATCATGTTGAAACAACAATTTTTTAATATTCATGATGGATTAGGTCAAGAAAACCGCGTAGTTATTGCCAATGGTTTAGCGCATTTACTTGCTGATAGTTATTCATTATATTTAAAAACACATAACTTCCACTGGAACGTGACTGGACCAATGTTTAACACGTTACATCTAATGTTTGAAACTCACTATACCGAATTATCTTTAGCCGTAGATTTAATTGCGGAACGAATTCGCGCATTGGGCTTTGTTGCTCCTGGTAGTTACTCAGAATTTGGCAAATTAACCAAGGTTAAAGAACATGCTGGTGACACTGAAGCGACGGCGATGATCAAATATTTAATTGAAGCGCATGAAGTAGTAATTAATACTGCACGGGGTGTTTTACCTGCCGCCGATGAAGCCAACGATCAAGTAACCATGGATTTATTAACCCAACGCTTACAGATTCATGAAAAAACCGTTTGGATGTTACGTAGTTTAATTTTATAAGCTTTAAAAATTAACTATTTTCTGCGGGATAACTTTTTAGCTGATCCGTCAATCTACCTTTGACGGATTTTTGTGTTATGATAACTCCAAAATAAACTTAAGCCAAGGAAAGCAAATTAAATGTTTAGACAATTAAATTTACGCCTCAAAAATTACTTGACGCAAATCCGCAATATGGATCTAATTGATTTTAATAAATTTATCTTTCGTCACTTAATTCTGCACCTATTTAAAACCGAAAATATTTTGCCGTTTATTATCGCGGTATGTGTGATTGGCTTTAGTTTAGTCGTACAAGTTTCGCGGTTTATTTTCATTCCACAAACTAGCGTTGCGGCCTATGCCTCGTTTTTTATTTTTACGTTAGTTGTTAGCATCATCACACTCGTTCTCTACCCAATCATCATTATTTTAATCGTAAATTTTTTCACCAGCTACATTAAAGATAACTCTAAATTTAAATTTTCACTTAAATTAATCGCACTCTTAGCCAGCTTTACCTTCGGTGCGATTCGTTTTGCCGGGCAAAGCGTCACCCCGCTTGAAAAGTTACAAATTATCTTCATTTGGATTGGGATCTACTATGTAATAGTTAATCTCTACCTCACCCATAAACAACATGACTCGATCTTAAAATTGACTACCGTCAAAATCTTATTCATTATTCTAGTGTCAATTTTAATGACGCGACCATTAGTAGTAATATTCATACACACCAATGAAGCACTTAATTTTACTACTATTAATCCGCAAGTTTACCTTAGCCAACCTAATTGTGCATTATTACGGAATTTAGATGACACAGAAAAAGCAGCCAATAACAATATCATATTTAATAATTTAAAATATTATCGTGATTTGCCTGATGGCCAAGGTTGCTATATTTATGGTAATACCATACGCTATAGCTTTGCATATGATTATGTGCTACTCATCAAAAAAAATATCATTCCAATCACTCGCGAAAATGGTTTGCAATACAATGAGTATGTCCGTTTAAATTGTTTTGCGGGGAATTGTTATAGTGAAAATCACCTCTTCTTTAAAGTAAACCAAGATCTCTACGATAATTTAATTCAACGTTATTCTAAAACGGATGATCCATTATAAATCTAGACATGCTTCGAATTCAGATAATATTGATGAACATACAATAGTGCGCTAGTTGCGACAACTCCAATTAAGCCGCCAATTAGCACATTACTACTACGCAATAAGGCAATTTCCAATGAGTGATTGCCCGCGTATAAAATCACAAAAAAACTGCGCACTAAGTAACCAGTAAAATAATCTTTGAAGCATTTAAGACCAATTATTATTACCACAAAACACGTATATGCCACAATTTGGCTGTGCGGCAATAACAATCCAACGCCTAAGCCCGCAACAACCCCAATTACCACGCCAATCGCCCGCTGACGAAATTTCTCAAACAGCAGATTTAATTCAGTATTTACCACACTCAGACTGGACCAAAGCAACCACTCGGGTTCTTTAATTTTAAACGCATACCAAATTAGACCAGCAATCCCAATTGGCGCAACATATTTAAAATTAAACATAAAATCTGGATGACTATAATGAACTAATTTAAGCTCAATTTGCTTAACCTCACTCTTAAATAGAGCAATTACCAGCAGCACTCCCAGAAACGCCAAAGCAATAATTCCCAGTAACTGATTAATTGCTAATGGATATTCCGAGAGTTTCACGCCACCATAAATTGTACCAATAACCAACCACGCCGAAAGGCTACGTAATTGTGGATGGATATTATCAATAGTGCCGGCCACCGCCGCTAACAATACAATAAAGCCCAATGTAAGTGGCCAAATATTTAACGCGAGCAAATACTTAACCACGTATGCCAACGCGCAAATCACCAGCATATTAAATAATGCTATCCAACGCTTATCGTAACTAGTGGTGTAGGGAATTATCCCACAGGCGGCCAAAAAAGATCCAACTGTCCAAAGCATATCATGAGTATAAATACTCACTACTAAACCCGGCAGCACCGCACAAAATAAAATCTTGACCCAATTTTTATCAATTTGCCAATTAAACTTGACCAAATTATTTAACATTTTTAACTCTTAAAATAACTCGTCGGTCGAAGTGACAACTTTTGCCATTAACTTAAGCATCTCTAGCGATGAGTTATGAAAATCTAGATGACTACTCGCACAACAATCGCCGATTAAATTCACAATATAGCCTCGATCATGTGCATCACGAGTGCAGGACTGAATCGCAACTTCAGTTGAAACCCCTGCTAAATAAACTTCAGTCACCGCATTATTCCGTAAAACATGCTCTAAATTAGTGGCGTGAAATGGGTTAACTGCATTTTTAACAATAATTAGCTCACCAGCTTGATAATTTAAATCGGCAAGCAATTCAGTTCCCCAGCTATTTCGTTGAAGCGCTTGAAAACTCTTCGCCCGTGAGAAGATCGGCGAATTCTGATTGGCTTCCAAGTAATTAGCATCAAAGGCGACGCTAACCCAAATAATTAAGCAGTTGTGCTTACGCGCTTGCTCAAGGAGTTTATTCACTTTAGTCACGATTTGCCGTTGATTAATCATTGCCGCACAGCCAGCAATTTTACCCTCAGGATGACAAATTTCATTAATATAATCAATTAAAATTAAAGCTTTAGACATAATCTTTCCTCTGAAATTTAAATTAGAATTTAGTTACTTTTAGATTTAACGAACTAAAATGATCATCAACTAACAATTGACAGCTATGCTGGAGTTGCCGCACGGCTAATTCAGGCTGCTCAATCAAATATTGTTTAGCTGGATTTTGCACTAACTTTGTCCAGATACTCGCCCCACGCACCAAATCGAGAATTTGGCAAGCTAAACTAAAACACGACTCTGAGCTAGCTTGCTTTTCTGCATAACTCTGCAGATATTTGGCGAGTGAATTAGTTAATCCTGCCGAATTGCGCCCAAAGAAAAGTTCAAACAATTCGGGAAATTGTTGAATTTCGCTAATTAATAAGCGATACAGGCGAACTACAGATTCTGCCGCATAATAATCATACGCCATCTGGATATAACTCAGCATAACCGCATGCAATTCATTTAATTTAGCCGCAATTGCCTCAGGTAACTGCGGGAATTTAATTTGCTCAACTTGTTGATAATGATTTAACATTGCCACAAATAAATCATTTTTACTTTTAAAATGGGCATACAACGTAGCCTTAGAAACATTCGCCTCACGCGCAACCTGCTCCATGCTAACGGCTCCATAACCAAGTTCCATAAATAATTTACTTGCCGCAATTAATATTTGTTGCTTCTTCATATTGCTCCCAAACCCAACTAAACTAAACGGTACAGTTCAATATTGTA
>JAIETT010000055.1 GCA_019744945.1 Burkholderiales bacterium | reverse complement strand
TTGCCATTTTGTAAGTCCTATTAATTAGCGTTAGTTTAACTAAAATCAGACTTGAGCACAAAATTTATGACAGACTCGCTGGCGATTGCGGTTTCTGTTCCATATTTCCAATAGCTTGTTTACCTACATTAATGGCAGCATTGTTTTTTTGTTTTGCTGCTTCTGGATCTGGAACTTGATTTGTTGGTGTTTTTAACCCATTAGCATCAGGAATTTTTCCACCAACAACGTGAGTTTGATTAGCTTCAGGGTTTTCTAAACTTGTATTTAAACCATATTTTTGATCAATAACAGATTTAACAAATTTATCGCCTTGCTCATGTTGCTGATCAGCTGTCATTTTCAATGGATCAAGTCCTTGATCATGCAGGTATTGATTAAAATCATTATCATAATTAGTATTAACACTAGATGAGCCACTTAATACATCAGATAATGCTTTTTCTTTATTGATTGTATCATTTACAGTACTCATGGTTTGGCTAGCAAATGAATCGGATGATTGGAATGAGTCGTTAGTCCGTTCTCCTGTTGCATAAGATAGAGCTTTGTCAGTTTTGGTATAAGTATCTATATCATGAGCTAGTTGCTTACGTTCATCATCAGTCCATGATTTACCTCCGCTTGCACCAACTCCAAGGTCGATGCCAGCTTTTTTAAGGGCACCACCAAGCAGACTATCTGGGTTAAATTTGGCATGTCATTCAAGTTGTTTTTGAATTGCTTCAGCACGTCCTTGTTGTTGAGTATATGCATCTCTAACGCTTGTACCATCTGATAAAGTTCGGTTATCATTTGAATCTGTTGAATTAGCTAGATCATGATTTCTATTTGCAGAATGCCCCCATTGTTTAGCCGTGCTTGCCATGTCTTGATGACTTTGATTTAGGCTATTGGTTAATGTTTTACTTGCAGTATCTTGATAATTGATGTGTGATAGCATATCAGATTTATTATTGATATCATAACCTTTACCGTTAAAGTCTGTATGTGTGCCACCTGAGGTAACATTTTTCATCATTGGTACACCAGAGTTCATTGATACTTGATCATCCAATTTATTACCGCTTAAATTATTAAACGAATGATTGTCCATCGAGGTATTACCCATGTTCATATTACCATGAGCCAACTCGTCACCTGATTTTCCAGCAGCGCTTTTGGCTGGATCATTAATGTGTCCAAACACTGAGGTTAACGCCATCGTTGAACCTGTGGCTATGGCATAGGCAATGATTGGGGTTGATGTTGCAAGGTAATTACCAGCCACAATCATATTATCAGTAAAGCTGTACAACGACGTTGATACATCATAATTATAGGCTTGACCTTGTATCGTTATACCAAGTTTTTTTTGAAGATAGAATGTGGTCATGTAGTTTAGGATTTCAAAAATCAACGGCATTAAATTGATAGCTAACACAATCTGAAGAAACACCCCAATGGCTTTATATGAACCCATCATTAATGCCAAAAATATCATAATCGGGTACAAGAAAAATAGCATGGCAAAAGCCACCCAAACTAAGATTGGCACCGATCGAGCACTAGCAGCGCCGCTCATTTGTCCACCTGCTTTATAGGTTTGAAATTGTTCGCCATCATATGCAGCCAAAGCTAAACTACTATCGCCAGTACTGAGCGCCCCGTTTTTAAGTGAAGTCATAATCATATTCATGCCGATTGCTTGTTTTAAAGCTTGTGATGCACCTTGGCTAATTCCCATTAGGGTGTTAGCGGTTGCATTAGCAGAATTAATAAATCTATCATATCCAGTTGATGATACACCCATATTATTAGCATTAGTTTGCAATATGGCATCCTTGTTTGTATTATAGTATGTATTGATCCCAGCGATGGCTTCACTACATGTGGTTACTGATGTAGTTTGTGGCGGAGTAAAGCTTACTTGTTGGACAAATCTAGACGATGATGTATATTGAGCATCCATTAAAGTAGCAAATATATCAGAGCTACTTCTCAAAACAGATAATGCGCCTTTTTTGTACATTAAAGGGAATCCGCAGTTTTGCATGTATTGATCAAAATTGCGGTTGAATGTGTCATTATATGAATTTGCATTGTCTAAAGATGCAATAAAATTTGCTCCAAAATTCATGCCTGAGTATGTATAGCTTAAATTTGAGTCAATCTCAAAGTTTTGTTGATAGAGATTGATTAAGCGATACATAATCGTACTCGTTACCGCAACTGGAAAGATTAATTCAAATGGAAGTTGACCATCACGCATATTGACCACGCGGTCTTCGTTAGTAATTACATCATGGACATTAACTGCGCCAGGGTATGGTGTAAGAATAAAAATTGCCAAAACAGCATACATTTTTATAAACCTGGTCCAATTAAATCCGCCGCGCATTGGCACAACTCCAGTTGCTTCTGCTGCAAACATGACTAAGGAAAGCATGGCGGCTAGTTTAAAAAAACTACCAGCATGATGCATGAAGAAATTGACAGAGATGAGAATCTGATAAATAAAATCCCCATTGCCATATACGTATAACCATAAATCCATTATTCTGACCTTTTTAGTAATTACCCATTTGTTTTGCAAAATTTACTTTTTGCATAATCTCTGGTGACATCATATTTTGTGCATACCCTTTTAAGAAGTTTAGGTCTTGAAGTATTTTGATAGGGTCATTCTTCATATACGCTTGTGCTTGACTATTAATGATGCTTTGTTTGCTGGAGATACTAGCGATTAAATCATTGATAATTGGCGCAGTTTCTTCATTACTGCGAGTAATCGCGGCTTTAATCGCTATTTGTAATGAAATATCGACGAGCTTCTGAAGTATTGTGAATGAAATTTCTTTTTTATACTGACTCAAGAAATAATTAATAGAGCCTGCCATACCCATATCATCTAATGTTTGCGCGATCGCAAATATTGGGACAGGTGAAATTGCGATTATGATTAAATCATCAGGTGTTAATGGTGTACCAGATGTAAAGTTTTTCTGAATATCATCAACGGCTTTATCTATTTTTGTGACTATACCACCGCGATAAGGAATTAATGGATAATCCATCTGTTCTAGATGTTTACCATTTGGTACTGGAGTGCATTCACCTGGTGTGGTTGTAGAAAAATAGGTACAATTAAAAACTTGTAGATTTGCGCTTTCTGTTAAGAAATCTGTAGCATCTGGAATTGCAGGATCAAATGAAGTTGATGCAAGTTCAGTTCCATCATCAGTTGGAGAATAAATAATGACATCTCCAGTTAATGAAATAACCAAATTGGCAATATCCGATATACCTTGACTGCCTGTTCCTGGTACGTTATAAAGCTTTTCTTGTTGTAATCCTTTCCAGATTATAGATCCGTAATCCTTAGCATCTTTTTTTGTAAGTGCATCTGCAGAACTTGGATTTGAAACCGCATTTGAATTAACCCAGTCCTCATACTTTCGCCTGACTGAACTCATAGAATCAGTAATACTCTTACCAGCACTACCTGCCACGCTATTATTGATAAAACTACCTGCAGCATCTCCAGCTTCACTCAGTGACTGACCTGTCGTTTTTTGATAAGCATCACCAATGGCTGTACCGCCTATGTTGCCGAGTGCCGTACCTAATTGGCAAGAGTTATTAAACATATTCATCAACTTGTTGGCTTCATCAAACATCGATTGGAGCGTTCCTGCAATATTTGGGGTTGCGGCTTTCAGTGCTACCATCACCGCTGTTACTCCAGCAGTCATTAACGTATTTTGTAAAAATGTAATTAATTGGTCTGTGTTGGTTAGAAAGGATAATGAGCCAGAATAAAAATTAAGATTACCGCATGAAGTATTAAAGCTCGGTGGCGTGAAATGAGCTGGGGTTAAGTTTACAACTTGTGATCTTGTTGAAAATCCACCACCTGAGATAACGCCAGCTGATTGATTTTGAACAACAGTCGGTACATTGACATCAGCATGAATTGAACTAAAGAAATTATCTACTGCTTGATTTACATCGGCGGTTGCTGATGTTGCAGTTAGAGTAAATAATAGTAAAATTGCGAGTTTTTTCATTGGTTATCTCGATTTAGAAGAATTGGTTGTTTTTGACTTTGGTATTGATCCCAATTCGCAGTACCTGTTATGAATAAAGTTTGAAGACGTTGGACAATCTGGTCAAAGTGAATATATCCAAACCCTAAAACTGTGGTCTTGTTATTAGTTGTATCAAATGCCATTAATTCACCAGTTTCTTGCACGCCTAATTTTGTTGAAATACCTTTATCAGAAGTTGGGGTAGGGTACTGACTAAGTGTACTTCCATCTAGAGAAATTACCCTCACCGCAATGTTATATGTCAGTTCTAAGCGTTTTAACTCATTAGCCTGGACAGAGCAATATTTGCAATCTTTACTAATGAAATAAAATAAAGCATAGCGCTTAACAATCTGTCCTATTTGTTGGCGTTGTTTATCTAGGTCTAATTGTAATCCTGCACCATTTGGAGCCGTTTGACTTATACCAGCGTTTGGATCCTGCCAATTTTGAGTTACGGTCAACATACCAAAGCGTACCGCATTATTTGAGATGGAGCGCAATGCTTGGTTGTATGCCTGAATATTTTCAGGAGTTTGATCATAAATTGCTCGATCCTGAATTTCTTCAAATTCCTGTTGGATAGCAGCATTATAGTCTCGATAATTTTTATACAGCTTTTGGGGTGGAGACTCAGTTTGTTGAGTTTCAACCATTGGGTCTTGGTAGTAAAACCACCCGCGCATCGCTAAATCATCTGCAAAACTATTTGTAGCTATCAATGTGGCGAATAGGGCAACAACTGGTAATTTTTTCATTGATTATTTCCAAATCCTTTAATGGCATTCTAGTAAAAACATTTCAATTCAGTGTTTAGTAATTTGCCTGAATTAACTGAGCTTCATTCCACAGACTTGTCCACTCTTTGTCATAGGTCGCAGCAATAGTCGGAACGTTCCACAGTATGAGGACGTTTTCTGCATTTTTAGTTGCAGCCGCCGCGGAGTAATTAAATGAGCCAGTTTCTAGGTTAACCCCATCAATCACCATAAATTTATGATGGAAGATTGGGTAATTTCCATCTAATTTTACTGGTACTTTATTATTAGCTAAGTAGGTAACCGCACTATATTTGCCAGAGTTACTTTTTTCATCGGCAATAACTTTAACGTCAACACCGCGTTTACTTGCTGCCAGTAGAGCGTCCGCTATCGGCTTGCTGGTGAAACTGTAAGCGGCAACATGGATTGATTTATGTGCTGAATTAATTCCTTTAAGTACTAAGGGTAAACTTCCTTGATCTGGGCTAAAGCCAATATCAAAGCTTGCGCCTGAGTTAATTGGAGTAGCGGCATAACTAGTTCCAATTGCAAAACATAAAACTACAAGTATTTTTTTCATTTTTAAACTTTATGTTTTATTAATATTAAAAAACTGGATAACCTTTAGCAATAATTTGGCTTTCACAAACTAAGCCAAACTCTTTATAACGGCTGTCAAATGTTGGTTGGTGTAATCCGTTAACAAAGTAACACCCTTTAGGAATTTTCATATTGTGGCTGGTTAATGGATTAAAGTGCCACCCTGAAATTGTTTCATAAGTTATGAATGTTCTACCTGAGGGCAATTTGTAAGCCCAGTTATCGAATTCTGATTCATAACTTGCTGTAATCTCATCACCACCAACCCCTGAAACTTGTTTAACAACCACCTCATAATCATTATGGTTTGGCATCCGATAATCATGAAACTTAAAAATCACATAGTCGTTATAATGTAGATTTTTATCTCCAATATGAGCTATCCATAGTATTTGCGGTAGCGATGTGCTGCCATTGTATTTCAGCTGCCAATGGCGACTTATTGCGTAAATCGCAATAATAACCAACCAAACAGCTGAAATATCTCGTAAGAGTTTTTTATTTAGCATCAGCTTTCAACTCTTGTTCATCTTTGGTGATAATTGCTTCATCTGATTTTAGTTCAGCTTGTTGAGTGGCAATAGTGGATTCATCCATTTTAAGATGCGTGTTATCAGCATTGACTTCATTTTGTAATTGGTCTTCATGCACTTGTGCAAATGGTTGACCAACTTGCCCAGTATCTTTGGGTGATTCAATATACCACTCTAAAAATCCAATACAAGCAGCTACAATGATGAGTAGACCACCAAATTTATATTTTCTTTCTTTGATTTGTTCTGGGGTTAATTTAGGTTTCATTTGATTTTCCTATCTAATTCATTAATAATTTGATCTGTAATATCAGGAGCCGAGGTATCAACCAGCGCTTGCGCCTGAACTACAACCACGTTGTTGTTGTGAGCATACTCGCTAATAGTTGGCTCTAGGTTGGTTTTAATTGCGTCAGATATTTTCTGGACGGCTGGATTTGTAGTTGTTTGATCCTTGTTGTTCATTGTCTCCTTCATCATAAGTTGAGTGTAATGGTTAGTAATTGCCAGTAAGTCTATTTTGACAATCCGCGGGGACATTTGATGCTTAATGATAATCATGCTAATTAACACAATAATTAACGTTATGATTACATTGATAATGTAACTGTAATAATTAGCGAGTTTATTCATTTTGAGCTCCAGTGTTTAAAAGGTTGATTCGTGATGTGTATCCTTCCGTTGAAATATAAGAAAGTAGTTCATTAGTAACCAAATGGCGCGGTCTTTTATATTGATTAATATATTGGTTACGAATAGAAATAAGTCTCTCAAGCGCGATTGGCGTATCTAAATTTTCCGCATCTTTAATCTGTTTTAGTAGGGTAATATCTTCAGCTTTAGTTGAATAAAGCATTTGAGTATAATCATCTACAATGAAACGGCATTTAGCTTTTATTCCTGAATCGGCTATATCAATGATTAACTCAGAATAAACGCCTGCTTCAGATTTTAAACTTTGAAGCATTTTCTTCGTATAATCATCAAGTTCAATAGTTTTTGGCAGACCTTGCATTAACATAATTTTGATAGCAGCATTGTCGTAGCAAGCGGCAGTTGTTGCGTTAGCGGCGTAATCATCAATACGTTGAGTGATAGTCATAAATGAACCATTATATTTACGAGCTCGGCGGTATCCTGTTACAATAAATTTACCTGTATTTCCACCAGCCATTAGATCCCATGCCTCGTCAATAATACAAATTTTGCGTTGACTACGTTCTGATAAATACATATCCTGAGTAATTTTCAGCATTAGGATTAGCAACACTACAAATTTGAGTGAGCCTTTACCTTGAAGTTCTTCAAGTTCCAAAACCATAAAATCATTGTTAATATCGAGATTGGCATCTCCCTCAAAATAGCGCCCAAAAATTCCATGTGCAGTGTAAGACTTAATAGATTCTGCTAATAACTTAGCCAGTCCAGTTTCGTCACTGCTTTCAATTAGTTTGTCATAGACCGTGGTATAGGTTGAGTTTGTTTGATTCGTTTGTAGTGATGAAATTATCGCTTGTTCAAATAAACTGTCGGCCAGTTGATAGCGTGCATCATCTTCTGAAATCCCAGCTGACACCAAAAAGATTGCTTTTAACATGGTAATTTGGTCATCCAGATCTTCTAATGAAAGTAATTGTTCTTTGGTGATGTTGGTTAAGTCATACTCTGCATTATCATCCAGTTTAAGTTTAATAAAACTAAATGGGTTAATGCAAATAGCTGCTTCACGAGTAAATTCAATATACTGTCCATCAAGCACGGAGCAAGTGTCTTTATATGAGCGTCCGACATCAATTACGCTAACTTTAGAACCTGTAGCACGGTAACTTTTCACAATTTCATTGGTGAAAAATGATTTACCTGCACCTGAGGATGCTGAAATTGCAACATTGTAATTAGTGTTTGACTGGAAAATATCAAAGAACATGATTTGTCCACATGGAGATAACAGCATCAAAATTGGGTTACCAGTTCCTTTATAATCACCAAACAACGGCATCATGTTAACTACATTAGTTTGAGTGTACAATGCCATCATGTGGGCTTTACGTTGTGCAATGGTAGTGCTCAAATCATGAAATAATGGCAGGCTACATAGGAATGCGGGCAATTGTAAATTTGTATTGGGAACCATATGCCAACCAAAGGTTTTAAATAAAGACTTAACCTCTTGAAATGCAGATTCTGATTTACCCAGTGGGTAGAATACGTGTATGGTATGATTCATTAGCATAAAGCCTTCACCATTGCTAATTAAACTCTGCATCAATTGATATTCCGCATGTTTTTTATGAAAAATTGGAAACAAACGTGTGAATTTGCCTGGTTTAATTTGCTCAGCAGTCTTCATTGCCGCGGCTTGCATTTTTGCATTCTCTTTAGTTGAGTTTAAAAAGGTGATGTTTTGGCTCATAATAAATGGGTATGAAATTTGACTAGCCGCGGCAAATGGATCACCAATAAATTTTGCGCAATTTTGGATCCTAAAGTCTTTTGGATACTCACCAACTGCAATCGATTTAACTCCAATGTCATTAATACATAAGCCATCGGCAGCGATATAAATATTAGGGGCTAGACAATCAAAGCTTACTTTAAGGTGTGCTAATATATTGTCATGATTCATAAAAATAAGTATATAAAT
>JAIETT010000245.1 GCA_019744945.1 Burkholderiales bacterium | reverse complement strand
GCAATTGCAAATAGTCCTTGCGTTTGGGTTGCATCGATTACGCCATAAACATTTTGACCAGCATCGTTGGAATCTAAGCGAATTAATTGATTGCTATGGATTAAGTGGCGATAGCGTTTATATAAATCTAAATAGAAACTTAGTTGTTGGCATTCCGCATCAGTTAATTCGAGTAAATTTTGTTCAAAACCCAGATGACCAAAGAAGTTAGTTAAAATACGATATTCCAAGGTCGCTAAACGGTTGGTGGTGTGTGCTTGCTCTGGTCCAAAATGTGAGCCCATGATTTCGGGTGGAAAGAAATAACTAAAGCCACGTTGAATATTTTGTCGTTCCAAAGCATCATTGCAATCGGATGTCCACACGCGATTGGTATAACGCAAGATACCTAAATCGGCTCGTGCGCCACCTGATGCGCAACTTTCAATTTCAAGTTTTGGAAATTCCTGTCTCAATTGTGCTAATAAGCGATAGACGGCTAAAACCTGTTGATGTACGCTCGGTTGATTCGTGCAATTGCCCGCTTGAACCAAATCACGATTCATATCCCATTTTATATAGCCAATCTCATGCGTGCTGAGCAAAGCATAGATACATTGATGAATATAGACATATGCCTCGGGTAGCGCTAAATTTAGCACATATTGGTAACGTCCCAAGGGTTGCGTATAACCTTGAATTTGCAGCATCCATTCAGGGTGTGCGCGAAATAAATCGGAATCAGGATTAACCATTTCAGGCTCAAACCATAAACCAAATTGCATGCCACGGCGTTTGACATGTTCAATAATTGGCGTTAGTCCAGCGGGATATTTTTGTTGATCAATAAACCAATCTCCCAAGCCAGCACGTTCATGATTGCGGGCTTTAAACCAGCCATCATCAAGAATAAAACGTTCGACACCAATATCTGCGGCGCGATCAATTAATTGCGCCATTTTGGTCAAATCATGTTCAAAATACATCGCTTCCCAAGTATTAAAATGAATTGGGCGATAGGGCAAGACATGCGGTATAAATTGCGAACTATGGCGTATAAAGCTATGAAAATTAGCGCTGATGCCATTAAAACCAGCGGACGAATAACTTGCATACAGCGTTGGCGTAATATAGTTGGCATGCTTAGTTAAAATTATTTCACCAGGCAAAAGTTTCTCGGCAAATTGAACTAGCCGTCGTCCATCATTGAGGCTAATTAATTTATAGTGATGATTACCACTCCAGGCTAAATGAAAGCCATACACGGCAGCATTTTGTTCGCTGCAGCCAGTTTCACCCAGCATGAGTAGGGCAGGGTTATCATTTGAACTGCGCCCTTTTAAATTCTCCACATAATAATTAGGTTGATCCCAAGTGCTTTGTTGAGTTTGAAATTCATGAATCCAGCGTCCATGAAATTGGATAATTTGATTAATTTCGGCAGGCAGAATTAAGCTTAGGCTTAAATTGTCGAGGCTATAATCTTTATCGCCTAAGTTAATTAATTCAATTGTCTGTTCCAGAACATCATATTCATTTAAGCTTAAATTGAGTTTTATTTGTAATTGAGCAATTTGGTCATCCGCGAGTAAGTGGAGAGAATGTTGATTGATTTGTTTGATCGAGCTTAATTTAAATTGTGGCGCCCAAGCTGACTGCAAATTAGTGCCAGATAAAGCGTTAGCATGAAATGCTCCATCACCCAAAGTTGGCAAAAGCGTAATGGCTACCGGTTTATCTAAATAAGCTTGTGGAACTGGTTGGACTAATTGGTTAACTAATTGTTGTTGTTGTTCTGTTTCAGATAAGTCTAATAACTTACCCCAATAGACAATTTGCGGTAAATTGTCTTCAGTTGTCGTCAAAATTAGGCTGCTGTTTTTACCGTGTAGACTAATAATTTTGCTCATGATGGATTTCTTTATATTCTAGTTATTGCGTTGATTTGCCCAAATACGGTTACATGCAACGTGACCGTATTTGGGCGATTAATTTATTCTCAATGAGCGGTTATTAACACCATTCATTGCGATGAATTAATGATATTAAGAGGATATTTCATTTTTAGACACGCCAAGTTTTACGCATAGATCATTTAAAACATTGTCATGAAATTTTTCTGTAAGTTTTACTTTTTTAGCAAAAATGATACTCGCTAAAATAAAAAACACAATTGGAACACCAAACATGACGATTTTAAATTTTATGACATTACTAGGAATTGCAGCAACGCTTTGTGCCGTTGCATTATTTGTCATCGCCACCCAAATAGCCGTAAATCCAACCACACCATTAGAAATTGCACCAGCTAATTTATCTAATAATGGTCTTACACAAAGGGTTACGCCTTCTGAGCGCGTGCCTGTTTTAAGTTGACCATATTCAACGCTATCGGTAATCATTAGTAAAATGCATAAAAATAACATCGGATACGGGAAGAAAAATAGTACATAACCAAATAAAATCATTGGTAAACTTTTCCCAGCTAATCCAAAAATAATTAAGCCAATTACCATGGTAATGATACCGACAAAAAATAAATTTTTACGACCTTTAAACAGTCTGCTAAATACAGGAAATAATGCCGCAGAAATAAAACCGATTGCCAAATTTAAGGTACCGATGATGGCAAAATCCGATGCGTTACCAAAAATATAAGTGAAGTAATATAGAATAAACGCGGTACAAATGGTATTGCCAATGGCAAATAAACCATATGAAACCGCAATCCAAAGTAATTGATCATTATGTCCAATTGCTTTAAAAACAGCTAAGATGCTGGTTTTTTCACCTTGTTGACGCAATGCAGAACTTTGTTCACGTGCACCAATGACGGTAATGATTCCACCAGCTAAAGAAACAACGGCAACAATTATAGCAAAGGCTAACCAACCATGTTTATCGCCAATCACGCTTGCTGAATTAGCTTGGCTTTTGGAAAAAAATAACACGATCGGAACAATTGAAAAAGTAACGACAGATTGTCCAAGTGTTGAGGCTACCCGAGCAAAAACACCAACTGATTCACGTTGCGAACTGTTAGTCGCCAGAGCTGGTAACATTCCCCAAAAAGCGATGTCTTTAAAGGAGTAAACGATATCTAAAACGGCAAAGATTAAAATAAATAGAACAATATAGAGCATTGGATTTGAAGTTGATAAACTACCAAGATCGGTAAATAACAAAATAATTGCAATTGAACCAATAGTTCCGCCAAATAAAATCCATGGTTTAAATTTACCAAGCCGTGAGCGTGTATTGTCAACTACGCCACCAATCATTGGATCAATAATTAATTCTACAAAGCGCAACACAAATAACATTGTGGTGACAATTGCAATCATTTTTACGCTCGTGCCTTCACTAATTCCTGTTTGCGCTGGATTAAATAATTGTGAAGTTATGAACATAATCAAATAAGAAGACAGTGCGGCATAAAAAACGTCATGACCAAATGCACCACAGGCATAAGAAAATAACGTTTTGTTAAATCCTTTAGGTTTTTTCATATAAAATGTCCTTAAATTTTATTTCACTAATGGTTTCGGTCTGTTCAAACCAAATAAAAGCACCGCCAAAAGCGCGCTTCTACCAGATTTAAGAAATAATTTTAGCATAGTAGTTAAACTTATCATTGGTACAAAAGTGTCCCATAAAAAAGGAGCCAACTCGTGACTCCTTTTAAATAGATTAGTGATTACCTAAATCTTTAAGCGCTTTTCCAGCTTTTAGATTTGATTCTAATTGTTCCAGCGTAATTCCCTTTGTTTCAGGGACAAAGAATTTGAGGAAAATCATCGAAAGAACACAGAATCCAGCAAAGACATAGAAAATTGAAGCATTACCATGCATACGCATAAATGATAATGCATTTCCCATTACTAAACCAGCAAAAGTCCAGTTCACAATCGTTGTAATTGTCATACCAACTTCACGACCTTCCAAAGGAAAGACTTCTGAACACACAATCCAAGCTACAGGACCCCAAGATACCGCAAATCCAAAGATGTAGATTATTACTGCGGTTAATAATACCGCTTTAGGGACACCGCTAATTTGGCTTGGGTCAGTAACCCCGCCGATGCTTGCAAAAGCTAATCCAGCAGCAAGCATGGTAATCATCATTATAGTTGCACCAATGTAAAGTAATTTTTTACGACCCCATTTTTCAACTAATTTAATCGCAGGGAAAGTGAAAAGCATGTTTACCGTTGGAACCGTTAGCATTGCTACTAAACCTTTCATGCCTGCATAACCAAAAATAGTTGGTGCGTAATAAATCATCATGTTAATCCCAACTAATTGCTGGAACATTTGCAAGATAACACCCATTAGTAAAACTTTAAAGAAATAGCCTTTAAACACGATCCCAATTCCAGCACCCTTATCGCTTTTAATTGCATTTTCAATATCATTTAACTCTTGTTGGACTTCTTCTTTGCTATTTAATACGGTGGTTAATACTTTTTCGGCATCCGCACGGCGACCTTTTAACATTAACCAGCGTGGGCTCTCTGGGAGTACAAAGCTACCAAAAAACATCACTAGAGAGAATACCGCAATTACGACAAACATGATCGGCAATGCTACCAATGGATCAAGAAAAATTCGCGCAATAAATACATTGGTTACCGCAATTAAAAAGATTCCAATCGTAATCATTAATTGAAATAGCGCACCCATTGAACCACGAACACTGGCTGGTGCCGTTTCTGATAGATATAATGGTACAATAAATGATGCAATTCCAACGGCAAAACCTAGACCAAAACGACATGCCGATAAAATTGGAAAAGCTGGTAACATTGCAGAAATAATTGATAATGAACTAAATAGGAATCCAGCTAAAATTAAACTGCGTTTACGACCTAATAAGCGTGCAAAAATACCCGATAACAACGCACCGACAATACCACCTGTTGCCAAAATTGCGGCGTATTGTTCACCACCTTCAACTCCTAAATGATACACTTTTTCAATCGTTTCAAGAGAGTTTGCAATAAACCCTTGATCCAAGCCAAATAATAAACCACCTAGTGCTGCAATTGTACAAATCCAGAGTACAATTTTCTTGTATTCTCCATTTGTAGAACCGCCTGTGCTTGCACTCATATGCATATGTCCAGCCATAACGTACCCTTTCTGAATTAAAAAATTTATAGCTAATGCTATACTTAAAAATGTTAAAAATACCTCACATTATAGACTAATTCTACGAATTAAACCAGTTGCACTGCACTATGAAAGTTGTGATAAACGTAATATCTCTATGATTTTATTCTAGATAAGATTTTTAAATTAATTAGAGCATCTAAATCTAAACTATTAAATTTTTAGAATTGAATTCTGTTACCGTCAGATAATAAAAAATCCTTGCAAAATAATAAATGCAAGGATTAAACCTAATGGTGCGCTAAAACTATTCTGGGCGCATATGCGGGAAGAAAATCACATCGCGAATTGAGGCAGAATTAGTTAATAACATAACTAAGCGATCAATCCCGATACCTAGTCCACCAGTTGGTGGCATACCTAATTCTAACGCACGAATGTAATCGGCATCATAGTGCATGGCTTCTTCATCGCCAGAGTCTTTTTGCTCAACTTGTTGACGGAAACGATTAGCTTGGTCTTCTGGATCATTCAACTCCGAATAACCATTGGCTAATTCACGTCCCACCACAAATAGCTCAAAACGTTCGGTAATTGCTGGATTGGCATCCGATTGACGTGCCAGTGGTGAAGTTTCAATCGGGTGATCCATAATGAACGTTGGATTCCAAAGTAAATGTTCGGTATTTTCTTCAAATAAAACTAATTGTAATACCGCTAAACTATCGCTAGTCGCATCTTTGCGGGTCAATTTTTTAATTTCAGCTTTTAAGAACTCTTTGTCATTTAATTGCTCAAGACTAATTTGTGGATTGTATTTTAAGATTGCCTCAACAATGGTTAATTGATCAAACGCTGGTGCTAAATCAACTAATTTACCTTGATATTCAAAACTTAAGCTACCAACTGCGTTAAGCGCAGTTGCACGAACTAAATCTTCGGTAACTTGCATCATGCGTTTGTAATCAGCATAACTCTCATACAATTCAATCATGGTAAATTCAGGATTATGTCGTGCGGAAAGCCCTTCATTTCTGAAGCTACGATTAATTTCAAAAACACGATTTAAACCACCCACGATTAGACGTTTTAAATATAGTTCAGGTGCGATGCGTAAATACAATGACATATCCAGCGCATTATGATTGGTCACAAAAGGTTTTGCCGTAGCACCACCTGGAATTGGATGCATCATCGGCGTTTCGACTTCAAGATAATCTTGTGCTACTAAAGCTTCGCGAATTACGCGAATAATCCCCGAACGTTTAATAAATACCGCGCGAGATTCATCATTCATAATTAAATCTAAATAACGTTGACGATAGCGTAATTCCATATCACTCAAACCATGAAATTTTTCTGGCAATGGGCGAATATTTTTGCTAATTAAGCGCACTTCACTGGCATTAATGCTTAATTCACCAGTTTTAGTTTTCATTAGAACACCGCTCACGCCCAAAATATCACCGGTATCGGAATGTTTAAAGGCATCGTAAGCGTCTTCACCAAGATGTTCCTTACTGATATAAGCTTGAATTCGCCCCTTGACATCGGCTAAAGTTGCAAATGAAGCTTTACCCATCACACGTTTTAGCATCATACGCCCAGCTACAACTACCGCAACATTCATTTCGGCAAGTTGTTCTTTGCTATATTGGTCATATTCTTGATGCAATGTTCCTGAATAATGCTGTGGTTTAAAATCATTAGGGTATGGGTTACCAGTTTCGCGAAGTTTGGTTAATTTTTGGCGACGTTCGCTAATTAGATGATTTTCATCTACGATTGGAGTTGTGCTTACTTCAGTCATTATCAATCCTAGGTTAATGTGTCAAATTTTGACAGTGTTGAATAAAATTTTAAATAAAAGCCACGTTAAGAAGATCTGCTTCCAAACTAGGTTTCATTAACGACGTTGAATTATAGTAATAATCAAATTATCTTGGTTAAATTGTTGAATTAACTGATTACCAGTTTTACGGCAAAACTCTTGTAAATCCTTTTCAGAGGCAGGATCATCGGTGGTTATCGTGACTTGCTGTTCTGAGTCGAGGGTAGCCAAAAATTTCTTGGTTTTTAAAACTGGAATAGGGCACTTAAGCCCTACTAAATTTAATTGTTGCATATTATTTAACTAGCTTCAAACCACCTGATTTAGTTGGTGGATTAGTTGCAGTTGTGCTCTCAGGCGTGTAGTTTTCTAACTCAAATTGCATTCCTTGACTATTTTCTTTTGCAAATAGAGCTAAAACATTTGCCACAGGAATGGCTATATCATGAGTTGTACCAGAAAATGCCGCTTGAAAGGTAATCCATTGGTTATCAATCAATAGATTTTTAATTGCACTGAAAGCAATATTTAAAACGATTTTATTTTCGCGGACAAACTGTTGCGGAACTTGCGTATTGGCATCCACAAAAGTTACTAAATGCGGTGTAAAATCATTATCTGCACACCACTCGTAAATGGCACGAATTAAATAAGGTTTTTGACTAGTCATATTAAATCAACTTATTGTTTCATGCTGCGTTCAGCAGCGGTTAAAGAATCTAAGAAGCTTTTACGATTAAATTGAGTTTCTGCATACTTCATTAAGCCCGCCCAAGTTTTTTTAACTTCGATGTTATAATGATTTAAGCGCCATAACACAGGCAGCAAAGAAACATCTAACAAGGTTAAATGCGTGCTATCAAAGTACTCCATTTTCTTATTTAGCGTAAAAACGCCCGCAATTTCATCCAGCGAACTACTAATTATTTTACGCGCTTTTTCGAGTTCTTTTTTCATCTTAGCATCTTTGCTATTTAAATTAGTATCTAATAAGCGTACGTGTTGAAATAATTGACGATCTAACCAATGAATTTTCATCCGCATCCGCGCTTTTTCAGCAGGTTCAATTGGCATCAATTGTGGGTGCGGGAAACGTTCATCAATGTATTCTGACATAATATTAGTATCAATTAGAACTAAGTCACGTTTGCGATTGTTTTTATCAATGTCATCGACTAAAACTGGAGTTTCATTGTATGGATTTAGTTGCATTAAATCTTGACGTGCGTTAATATTCACATCTAGAATCTTAAAATCCATATCTTTTTCATTGAGAATTATACGTACACGGTGAGAAAATGGGCATCTTGAATCCGAATATAATTGAATCATCTATTCCATCCTTTATTTATTAGCGAAATTTAGCCATTCATTATAACAAAACGCAACATGATTTGTCAAGCTATTAAATTATATCTTTCTGATTTGTATTATTTTTATTGCAAAATAAATAATTTCACGCTAATGTATATCTGCGAACTTACTTAACTAATTCTGGATAAATGTTAAAATAGACTACTTTAAATTTTAAAAATCAGTTAATCATGCCCCAAAAAAATTCTAATCCGCAAGATCCTAAGTCGCTACCTAAATTAAGTCTAGCCGCTCAACGTCAGCGCTTATACAATCATTTATCTGCTGAAGATGCCCAGAAAAAATTATTGGCTGAAACGTTTAAACGTCAAACAATTTCGTTTTACTTGTATTTTCAGATTGAT
>JAIETT010000219.1 GCA_019744945.1 Burkholderiales bacterium | reverse complement strand
GTAGCAATCTGTAAAAAAGTTGGTGCTAAAAACGTAGTGGTAACCGATGTAAATGACTATCGCTTAGAGTTAGCACGCCAAATGGGTGCCGATGCTGCAGTTAACGTTAGCGATTGTAAAAATGCCGAACAAATCGATGCCAAACTGCGTGGTGTAATGGATACGTTAGGCATGGATGAAGGTTTTGATGTCGGACTCGAAATGTCTGGGGTTGAAGATGCCATTCACTCAATGATCGATTTAATGATTAATGGTGGCAAAATTGCTATGTTGGGGATTTCTGCAAAACCTGTGTCGCTGGATTGGAATAAGGTTGTATTTAAAAGCTTATACCTAAAAGGTGTTTACGGTCGTGAAATGTTTGAAACTTGGTACAAAATGGTGTCCTTAGTTAAATCTGGACTCGACGTTAATCCTGTAATTACACATGTGCTACCCGTGCAAGACTACATCAAAGGCTTTGAATTAATGAAAGCTGGAACTTGCGGTAAAGTAATTCTCGATTGGACAACCTTATAAAATAAAATTAATTAATATAGTGTGCAACTATACTCAATCTAGTGGTACACTATTTACATAAAATTTAGAGGAGATTTTTCATGGACTTATTGGATACCGCAAAACAAAAATTAGAGATCGCATTAGAGACCATTAATAATGCTCAAGATTATACCCAATCTATCAAACAAGTTTTGCAGGTTTTAGATGATGGTTTACAGTTTTCAAAAAAACATTATAGTGAATTAAATTCTTTAACGATGGCAAAAAATAAGAACCTAAAAGGTTCCGATATTTATTTTTTCTTTATGCGTTTTACTCATCAATTTTTCAATGTAATGAATATAATTCAAACTATCCCAAATGCTAGTTATTTTGAAAAATTCCAACACTTACTCAATATACGCCAACAACGATTTGATGAAGTACGCGCAGATGCATTAATCAAAGCAGCTGAAATTCTTCGTAACTAAAACCATGAGTTTTCTAGTTAATATGCTCTCAGGGATATATTATAATACCAAAAACCATTAATGCTTTCTAAGGAATAATTGCTATAATCGTAGAACACCTAATTTTACAAAGGTAACTTATTTTGACTAATAATCCTTTAATTGCAATTGTAACTGGAGCTAGCCGTGGTATTGGACGGGCAACTGCTTTACTGCTAGCAAAACATGGCTATAAAATTTGCGTCAATTATCATAAAAATCAATCTGCTGCACTTGAGGTTGTCACTTCAATCAAGCATGCAGGTGGACAAGCAATTGCCATTCAAGCAGATATTTCTGATGAAAAACAAGTTGTGCAACTATTCGAGCAGGTTGACAATCAACTTGGTAGAATCACCGCGCTAGTTAATAATGCAGGTATTTTATTTACCCAATCTCCAATTGAAGATCTAAATGCTGAACGAATTAATACTGTTTTTAAGACTAATGTAACTGATACAATCCTATGTTGCCGCGAAGCGGTTAAGCGCATGTCTCATCAACATGGTGGCAGTGGCGGCAGTATTGTTAATTTATCCTCACGCGCAGCAGTTCTTGGTTCAGCCCATGAATATATTGACTATGCTGCATCCAAAGGTGCAATAGATAGTTTTACAATCGGTTTAGCCCAAGAAGTTGCCCAACAATGTATTCGGGTAAATGCTGTAAGACCAGGTGTGATTGACACAGAAATGCATGCTGACGGCGGCGAACCCAATCGAGTACATCGTTTAAAAACACTCATTCCATTACAGCGCTATGGCACAACTGATGATGTGGCAGCAGCAATTTATTGGCTAATTTCAGAACAATCAGCCTACTCTACTGGAACGTTTATTGACGTATCTGGTGGTAGATAATACCTAACTACTACTGTATAGCCATTAGAATTCAATACATTCTAAAGATTTATGATTTGATTAGCTCTGGCTTTATACCAAGATAATCTTGCATAAATTCAGCTAATTTCACATCACTAGCTAAGTTACTCTTAGCCAAATTTTGAATAATATGTTGCTGATTATCTATGGTTCTATTTTGACTTAATTTAAACTTCCCTTGTAATTCTTGAATATCAATCTCAATACCACTAATTCCTTTCAATTGGGCACTCATTTTAGGGTTTGACCAATCTGTCGTTGTAACATCATACTGTAATTGTAAATGATCAAGAATATCCATCAATTTATTTTCATCGGTAATTAAACTAATGACCCCAAGTGCGTGAACCACCGCATAATTCCATGTCGGCACATTTTGCTCTGGTTGTAAATAATAACTAGGTGAAATATAACCATGTTCACCATTAAAAATAACCGTCACAGCTGCAGCTGCCGAGCTTAAAATTTTGACCAATGGATTAGCTTTTGCTATGTGCCCAATGAGCTTTTGCTTGGTAGTATCTAACACCAACGGTAAGTGAGAAATTTCAACACCATCTGAATGCATTACCATCACCGTTGCAAACGGAAAATCACGAATTAATTCATGCAAAACAGCTTGATTAACTTCTCTAAACATTGCTGGTTGATACATTTGTCCACCTCCAATAAAATTAATTTTAGACATGGTCTTCTGCCGCAACCAATAAAATTTGCAGCAGACAACTCAAAGTATTACAAATCTCTCACTATTACTTTAGCAAAAATTTATTAATTTCTTGATATGTTACGTCACACTCTTCTTTACACAAATTTTCTAGCATTAAATAAGCATGCACAACACCATCAATTTTTAATAATTCTGCATTTACCCCAACATTTATCACATTTTGATAATAAGCCATTCCTTCGGCAATTAATGGGTCATGTGATGCAACCACAACTAAGGTTTGCGGCATACCAACATAAAACTCACCATATACTGGAGAGGCAGCTTTGCGATCTTCATTATGTTGAAAATAACTCTCAAAGTACCATGCTATTTTAGTTTTTTCCAGTAAATAGCCACTACCATATTGCGCAAAGCTCGGTGAACTCAGCGTATAATCTACCGATGGATAAATTAAAACTTGTTTTTTTATCTGTTCAACTACCACAAATTCTTTATCCATTGCAATTGAAGAACATACCGCTGCTCCAGCGCTATCACCAATTAAAGTTAGCTCTCTACTGGTATACGCAATTTTACGCTCTTCAAGCACCTTAAACACACCGCGAATAGCCGCTTTAGAATCCTCAATACCCGTTGGATAAGCAAATTCTGGAGCCAAACGATAATCGATTGATATCACAATGTGGTTAATCGTTGCGCTTAATTTACGCACGATGCCATCATAGACTGTAATACCACCAGCCAGATGACCACCACCATGAATAAAGATCGCAACTGGCAATGGCGTACCTGGCTGCGGATGGTAAATGCGAATTGGCACTGGATAATGACCATTCATAACCACATCATCTAATGCAAATAACATTTTATTATAATCCGTCATATACAAATAAGCCAAATTAGCCATCGCTTCGCGAGTATTCGCTTGATTAAGTTTATAACCAATTGAAGCCAAATAAGGTTTCATTTGCTCAATTTTATCCAATAACTCACGAATTTTAGGTTTTACTAACATATTACTCTCCATTTAACGATTTTCACGTAAAAATAATGAACCAATAAAAAATGATCCCTCAATTAGACAAATAAAGATAAAGGCGCTATGATAATCTCCATTATTCAAATCAACAATTTTAGCAAAAATAGTTGGCACTATCGTTGCGACTAAATAGCTAATTGACCAAAATAAACTAAAGGTTACCGAAATTTTTTGTGCATTCATCCCCTTACGTTCTTGCGCTAACGTAACTAAAGCCGGCATAGGTAAGAACATAAAGAAACCTAATACCGCAGCACTAACTGCAGCTAGACTCTGATTATCACCAGCAAAACTTAAGCCAAATGCGGCTACAATTTGAATGAACCCCGCTATTCGTAAAATTGGAATGCGTCGACTAAATTTATTGGAATAAATCATTCCTGCAACAGCACCAATGATACCAAATAAAATGACTTGTTTGGTCTGAATAATTCCAGCTTTTGGATAAAACGTAAATAAAACAATATAAAAAGCTAACAACCCAGCATAAGTTAATGCAAAAACCCAGGTAAATTTATCTTTTAGACCATCAAAAACCGTGTATTTCTCAACAGTTAAGGAACTCGACGCCTGTGGTTGATCAAGATTAATTTTACCAAAGACTAACCAAACCACTAACATTAACATACTGCCGAAAGATACCACCGTTAACGTAGCTTGCCAACCGCCAAAGACTTCTGCAAAGCCTCCCGCACCAAACATCATAATTGCGGTACCAACATTAAAAGCAATCGCATTTAATCCATTGACCACCGCTCGTTCACTCGGTTCAAAGTATTTATAAACAATTGGATTAAAATACACAATAATTAAAGCTCCACCTAGCCCCATCAAAAAACGTGAAATGAGTAGGATTGAGAAATTTGGCGCATACGGCGTTACAATACTCAAACACATTAAAATCATCGCAACGGTGAAAGCTTTGCGAATACCAAATTTTACAATTGTCCACGCGGCAATAAATGTTCCGATAATTTTTGCAAAAGTTAATGCGGTGCTTAAAAAACTAGCTTGGGTTAAGCTATGCATTCCAGTCATTTGCATAATATCTTTCATGAAGGCAGCTGAACCAACCCATGACATTGCAAACAAAACATAACTAGTAAAAAGTATAAATTCAATCAGGTATTTTTTCTTCATTAGTCTAGCCTTTAAATGTAAAAATCATCTGCAATTGTACTTGATTTTAAATTAATTAGCTATATGCGCTGCAATAGCTAATTAAAGGCAGTAATGATTCTCATTCTCATCTAAATCAGTATTTTCACAATTAATTAAAATTTTTTACAAATAAATTTACCTAACATACTTCAACACTTTCATCTAACTTAACCCCTAGACTAATTCAAACTATTACAATGTATT
Organism: Burkholderiales bacterium; assembly: GCA_019744945.1. Classification (GTDB taxonomy): domain Bacteria; phylum Pseudomonadota; class Gammaproteobacteria; order Burkholderiales; family UBA11063; genus Aquella. The sequence goes on along the minus strand of JAIETT010000219.1, from coordinate 3,711 downwards.
ATCACTCATAACTGAAATAGATCTTGTTAGCAAATACCTTAAAACTAACACAATAATTACAAATAATCATCAAATATTTAATTTTATAGCTGCTTATAAAATTTGCTAGCTTGCAAATATTCTACATTTAACCTACAATAGCGGAGAATATTCATCAACTATTAAAAAGGATTAAATTATGTTAAATATCAACGAAAGCAACGTTTGTGCAATTTTGGACAAGATTATAGCTCATGAATTAGCTGGGGTTAATCGCTACACTCATTACGCATTAACTGTTTATGGTCTAGAACGTTTATCATTAGTAAATTACTTCAAAACCCACGCAACCGAATCCTTGGATCATGCGCTTAAAGCTGGCGAATTAATGACTGGATTAAATGGTCATCCTTCTTTAAAAACCTCAGATGTTAATGAAACCCATCAACATGATTTAGCCAGCATTATCGCTGAATCGATTGAACACGAAACCAAAGCAGCTAAAATGTATCACGAGTTATTAAATGAAGTGAAAGAAAAGTCAGTTTATTTAGAGGATTATGCGCGGACTATGATTGGTTCAGAAGAACAACATGTACTAGAAATGCGTAAAATTGCAAAACGCTAAAATCTAAATAATTCATACTCTTATGTAAAAAGCCAGAGCATTCTATATTCTGGCTTTTCATTTACGCTATAAATTTATAACATAAAATAACAACGTTTAATTGGGATAAATTAAGCTTTGATGACTTTAGGATCATCATTATCACTATCCATTGTGTAAAGCGTAAAGCTATCTGAGTCTTGAACTTTATCCCATTCATCTTGCTGAGTTTCAATTACTTTTTTAGTAATATCATAACCTTGTTGATAATGCTTGTGCGCAGCCTCAGCACTAAAATTATAATCTTTACTATTTAACTCAGTTCCAGTTACCGAACGATATACCACATGCACCAAATCTAAACGATGCGCATGACCTAGCTTAAGAATTTCTTGAACCTCTGGATCTTCTCTAACCTCTGGTGATAATTTTGAACCCAAGAAACGAATGGCATGCGATAAATTTTGTGCCGTCGCATAAATTTGATTCGAGCGCTTTGAATGTGAAGAATATTGAATATCTTTAACCCGTTCACACATTCCATCCATACTATGTGGTAATGGACCTGATGCCGAGAAAAGATCAAACATAAAGCATAAAACATTTTCAATTTCATGTTCTGTATCAGCAAACTCTTCAATTACTTTTGACAATGGCGTATTTGCATAAACTCCACCATCAACATAGAAGCGTCCATCAATTTCAATGGCTGGAAAACTTGGTGGTAATGCACCAGTTGCCATAATATGCTCAACTTTAATTTGTTGCTTACTACTATCAAAAAATACAAACTCCCCTGACGCCAAATCCGTTGCTCCAACACACAATCTAACATGACCTTGATTTAAATACTCAAAATCAATTACTTCATTTAGTGTTTCACGAAGTGGTGTTGTATCATAAAAACTTAACTGATCTGGAGTGGCTTTATGCAGTAACAATGGACTAATTACTTTTGGCTTATAGAAACCAGGTTGCCCCATGTGAAGCGCATATTGTGCCCCAAAATAATTATGAATTTTAGACATTCCAGCAAAAGGTAAATTCGGAAATGGAATACCAACCGTAATTTTATTCCAAAATTTCTTAAGCATGTCAAGACGTTTCTCTGGTGGATTACCCGCAAGAATTGCCGCATTTATTCCACCAATTGAAATACCCACCACCATGTCAGCACGATAATCATGCTCATGTAGCGCCTCTACGCCACCAACTTGAAATGTTCCAAGCGCACCGCCGCCCTGAAAGACATAAATGATTTTACGCTCAATTGCGGCAGGGTTATTTTCTACTGAGTCTTTATTTTTATTCCTCGTAGTTTTTTGAGTTGTTGTCTTAGTTGTCATGTAAATTAATCTTCCAAATAATCATAAACCACATGGCCAAAACCTAAGGTTAGGTCGGCTACCAAATGAGTACCACCAATTACTTTACGAACTGGTAAACCAGCCACAGGAGCTAAAGCATGCTCAAATAATTGTAACGCCGCGGGACCTGTCCAAGCACCATGTACCGTTACATCTTTCAAAAAATAACGCACTAATTGACAAACGCTCTTATCCACACCATTAGCATGCGGAATAATTTTTAGCAAATAATTTGGTACACTTTCCATTCCTGATTGTACTGTTTGCTTGTCTAAGGAATGATATTTAAAACCCATTGTGCCAATAGCAATCGGAATGCTATTATATTTTAATGTACCAAGTACCGTGTCAACATCAATCTCTAATTTAGGATTAGCATATTTTTTAGGAAAGCCCCAAATTTCGCGCCCAGCGGCAATTGGAGCTAAATTATCTAAAAACATCATATGTGAATAAGTTCCAGCCTTACCATCGAATTCAACTTCAATAACTTGACCAGCTTCAGTAAAACTACCAAAACCATGCGCATCAGGCATCTTCATAAATTCAAACTTAACTATATTACTGATGACTTTTAATGGTTCAGGAACAATTGCCTGCAAAGCATCATAATCAGTTTCGTAGGAAATAATTAAATACTCACGATTGTTAAATTTATAATCAATTTGTAACGCACTTGGTGAAGTTAGTGGCATAGCAAAGGCATTTTGTTTAATATCAGCGATTTTCATGAATTTAATTACCTTATAAAATATAACAGATTTTATATTTTAGCATAAATTTACTTTAAAACAATAATTTTCGGTAAAATTCTAACTTAAATATTTAAATCGTAAAGAAATAACATGAAACATACTCCCAGAAAACGCTTTGGTCAGAATTTTTTGCAAGATCAATCCATTATTCGTAATATTATTGAATGTATAAATCCACTTCCAGAACAGAATTTTATCGAAATTGGCCCGGGGCTTGCCGCACTTACTAAACCGCTAATAGAAAAGCTCTCACACCTTGAGGTCATTGAGTTAGATCGTGACATCGTTAGTTTTCTACAAGAAACTTTTACTCCACAACAACTCACCATTCATCAAGGCGATGCTTTAAAATTTGATTTTACGCTGAATAATAAACCAATTCGAGTTGTAGGAAATTTACCTTATAATATCTCAACGCCAATCATGTTTTATTTGAGTAAATTCCCCAATATTCAAAACATGGTTTTCATGTTGCAAAAAGAAGTTGTTGAACGAATTTGTGCTAAACCAAATAATCGTGATTACGGCAAATTAACCATTATGCTCCAATATAAGTACAAGTGTCGCTATTTACTCGATGTACCTCCAGAGAGTTTTTATCCAGCTCCCAAAGTTGACTCCGCCATAGTTTCATTAACCCCAAGAAATGATTATGATTGGCATCAAGTTGATGAAACAAAATTAAATCATGTGGTTAGCAAAGCATTTAGCCAACGTCGCAAAACAATTAGCAATAGCTTAAAAGGATTATTTAACTCAGAACAACTAGTTGAAGCTGGAATTGATCCATTACTTCGACCAGAAAATATTGAGCTGGAAAAATACATTTCATTAAGCAAGCTGATTTGAGACTAAAATAATTTAATTCTATATAATTGCGTATGCTAATTTAATGTTAAAATAATACATCATTAAACAAATTAAGGAGAATGTTATGCCAAAATCCAAGCTAACCTCAATTGAGGATTTTAAAAAACTACTTAAAGATGATATGACGATCATG
>JAIETT010000206.1 GCA_019744945.1 Burkholderiales bacterium | reverse complement strand
ATCACTGGTCACGTTGGAAAAGATGTTGAAATTAAAGTTAACGGAACAACAGGCGAATTATTTGGTACTTTCTCAGTCGCCGTAAGTGTTGGCACAAAAGATCAACCTAAAACCGATTGGATTCTCGTTAATACTAAGCGAGTTGATTTCGCCAGAAAGCACATTAAAAAAGGTCGCAAAGTTTTGGTTGAGGGATTTCCGAGCGCAACAGGGTATGTTAATGACAATGGAGTTGTTATAGCATCAATCCGCCTTAATGAAAAAATTATTGAACTTCTTGGTAAAGCTGAAACTAATGACCCAGCCGATGGAGAAACCACTGAAAACCATCCAACAGATGATCAAGAATAAACCACTGCCATGTATGATACATGGCTTTTTTATTGTGTGCAAGATTATTTAACCTTGCACTTAACTAAATTTAGATGAGCAGTTAAATTAATTAGATTTATTGGCTTAATCTTGGGTTTTTTATTGATAATATCTTACAATATTATGTAATATTATTCAATGTTGTGTAAGTTGCGTTTATTACTCAAATTTTTATCTTATAATCTCGGTGGTTAGTGAAAATTACTTGTTGACAAATATGGACAAATATGGACATTTCAAGACATAACTAGTTATCTTATGTTAGATACTTGTTTTTACTTATTTTAGCTTGTATAATTCCAATATTCTTTTTTTTGAGGTGTATTTATGTTTAAGATTGATCAAATTATTATGACTAAAGATGAAAATAAAATTGCTGTTATTCAAGATATTCTTGATGAACAGGTATTGCTTGATACCAAAATGCTTTTTGACTTGATGGAAGCCGCACGTATGAAAGTGCTTGGTATAAAACCTAACATGGAAGAATACGAACGATTAACAGTTATTTCAAATATACGCTTATTATCTGTAGAAGAAATTGCTGCGAACAAAGATTTTATTGACAAATTATTTCAATGTGGTTATTTTTTGTATGACACAGTGCATTAATTTTACATTTAATACATGCTATACATGTGTAATGTATGATACATTTAATACATGTAGTAAGGCTTTATAATTCATCTATGAGGGGAACAAATCCCCTTGTTTCCAACTAAATTTAGCTGATCCGTTGGATTGGCCAAATTTATTTTCCACCATCCTCAGAGCGGGGATACCCCGCAACGCCCCAGTGCTTAACCTTGGCTAGGGCAATTTTCAATTTGCCCTGGCTTCGGTATAATTTTGCATCATGGAATTTAAGGGGCGGCATTGTCCGCCCCTTATCCATACCTAAACCCCACAATTCAGGGGTTAAACCCCTAAAAACCATAACCTTGGTAGCTGCGCTAGTTTTGCCTACGGCAGACTATAAAAATATTTCATATTTTTTCACAGTGCTTTATTTACGAGTCAAACACAACACGTAAGGCTTTTATCAATGGTGAAGTGAACGGCACAAGTAAACCAAATGAATTCAGCCATGCCCGCTAAAAGATGTGCAGCGCACACTTATATTGGCAAGGCAGAATTCAGGTTTACTAAGTGCAAAAAACTTTTCAATTCTTTTACTCCGCAAGCTACATAAAACAATTTAAAACTTTTTTGTTAACCGCCATTGACACAGCCCAACTGCAAATTTACAAAACATTGCTGCGTTATCACTTGCAATCTTTTTAATTTGCTAGTTGCCGTTACGTTGTGTTTTTTTTCGCCATACGCACAATGTGAAAAAAAATTGTGGGAGAGCAGCAGAGATGCAGCGTTAACCAAAAATAATTTAATTGAGGTGGTAAAATGAAATTAGAAAAATTGTTAGCGACCAAGCCATATGAAATTTTGAGCGAATTAAATGAACATATGATTGTTAAAAGATGGAATTCAAAAAGACCTGATTGTTTTTATCTCGGGCTTATAACCAAAGAAAATGTTATCAAACAAGCTCAACAAACCTATGATAATGCAGTTAAAGAAGCAACGGCAGATTTAGCAAGGTTTAATCAAATGGAATTAGGCACAATTGTATCTTATATAGAGGGGTATAACTGCACATTACATCAATTTGCTAAATTAGTTAACCGTACCGCAAAAAATTTAATATTTCAGAAATTTGAATATCAAGGGATGAGTTGCACCGCTAAACCCCGCGAGTTAGTTAATGATTTTATTCGTGTTCCTGCTCATAAAATTAATTCTTATACTGAGTATAACCCAGCAAAAACTTATTACAATAACGAAGATTAATTTTTGCCCTCACATAGAGGGCTTTTTTTATTTGGTCCGCTACCGCGGACTACATAAAAAAAGCGCAAATAGTAGTTTATTTAAAACTACAGGTTATGGAGTTAAAAAAATCTGCACCATCGAGGATGCAAGTTTTTTTTCTTCGTTATTACACTGCGAAAAACAGAGCTTACATGCAAGATGTTTGATACATTATAGGTGTATTGTACGTTATGTGTATTATGTATTTAATCTTGCGCTTAACTAAATTTAATGAAGTGTGGTTGCTTTTAGTTTACCTGTTACTTTAAAATTTTGAATTTCTACATTAGTTAATTTTAGAATCTCATCTGGTGAACAACACTCTAAAGCTTCATCATATTCAAAACCTAGATAAAATGCCAATTCTTTAGGTTGTAGAGTTCTAATGCAATCATTTAAACCATTAAATGATTGTGTTGTCATTATTTCTCCAAAAGTTAGCACGTTGCCATTAAATAAGTTAACAGCATTTTCTTTCCAAATTATATCTAAATCCCAATAAAAATAATTCATAATTATCTCTTTTTTTACGCCAAGAATATTAACCATATTATCTATAGTGTAATGTTCTGTTCCTTGAACATTATGCTTGACATTTTCAACAAAGTCCATATACCCCTTAAAATTAGTTTTATAGTCTATGCCCTCAATAAGTCCAGTTTTAGCTCTCTCATCTAAAACCTCAGCAAATAATTTGTCAAATATGAATTTTCTAAAACCCATTCTTGACATTATCCATAAATCAATTTTTTTAAAATTGTACTCCTTTAATCGCTCTTGAGTAAATTGTTGAAGTTGCATGTATTCTTCAGCGAATAAATATGAATTCATTGTGTTCTTAAATTCATTATAGATAGTTCTTAATAGGTAATTTTCCCATAAATCTGTAAGAATCATATCAATATAACCTGTGAACATTATGAATCTGTATATACTTAATTGATCCTCAGCAAAAAATTCTTTATCTTTTTCTGGAATTTCATTTGTTTCGTTGTATATTTTTATTGCTGCTTTAGCATAAAAAGAAATTGAGTGCTCTTCAATTTCATTTTCTTGTATTTGCTCTAAGTATTGAGCTATGAATTTAGGTGTCCAATGCGATTTATTTTTAATATGTTTATATGTTGCATTGTCCAATGGAATGTTTAAATCTTTTTTAGCCATGTTATTATCCTTTAATGTATAGTGATATTTTTTAAATCAGATGATGTAAATGTTTTGCCCTCATATAGAGGGCTTTTTTTATTTGGTCCGCTACCGCTGACTACATAAAAAAAGCGCAAAGGGGGTTTATCCCCCTCGTAAACTCACCCCCAGTTTTACATTTCTTGTGTGGTTACACATTCATTAGTTCATCTAAAGAGCCTGATTTTAACTGCAATGTATTTTCAATCAATCGCGCCATTTTACTAGTTATTATCCTTGGATTATTATTATCAAGTCCCTTTAACATTGCCGAAACATATGTAGGATGTTTATTAATAGCTTTTGATAGTGGTTCAACATAACCATTGTAATGCTTGAGCACTATCAACCTCAAATTATGTTTTCTAATCTCTTGAATCGTGTTAAATTCATCACCATTACCAACCGTAGTTAAGCCAGTAATTTTTAATTGTTCAGGATGTATGCCGAATATTTTTTTAATTATGTTTTTCATTTTTATACTTACTTTAAATATATTTAATTTGCTTTACTTGACTAATATATTATTTTCTAACCACGTTTGAGCCATCTGCTCCAGTAGTTAAATAAACTGTTTTTTGACGTGAATAATTTGGTGTGAAAAATAGTATTACTTTAAATATATTAAATATAAGATACAACCCAATTAGTACAAAAAACACGCTAAAACCAAAATCAGAACCCGAATTAAATGCTTGTTTTATAAAGCGACTAGTTAAGTATGAAAATTGATACCAAGATCTATCAACTTTTGAAGCCGTATTGCAATTTGCTAATGCAATTTGATTTTTAAGTAAATTATTTGCGCAGTAGTTAACCATTTCATTGCGAACATTGCTATTGTTTAATAAATAATCATTTGAGTATAGTTTTGTATTTAACTCTTTTGTGTTAAATATATTTGTTGGCTTTAAATCAGATATTTTAATTATTGGCATTAAAACATGTGAAGTTGGTTGTTTTGATGAAATAATACTATCAATTTTATCGTCTGATGCGTTTTCTTCCTTATTTATAATTTGATTAATTTTTGCAGAATTAGCATTATCATTAATCACTACTATTGCTGTTTTTTCTTTAACGGCAGCTGGCATTGCATCATCTTTAGTTATAAAATAAAACAACCCACCAATTGCTATAGCAACGACTGTTAAAGATATTACAACTTTTTGTTTAGTTATTTCTGATGGTAAAATTATGTTTTTTAATTTTAAGTTCATTGTGTAGTTCCTTTAAATTTGATTATGTTAATATTTTTTGTGATTGGTTATTGTTGGTGGTGGAGATGACTTGATTTGTGCATCTCTAATTTGTTTAATCGCATTAACTACATTTGTGGATGTGGTAGTGCTAATATTATTTTTCATGTATATAACAGTGAAGAAGTTTACGAGTAATAAAACTACAATTAATCCACTAAAAAACCATCCCCAAGTAATTTTTGACACTTCATGCGATTTTCTTAATTCAATAATGTTTTGAGCGTTATTGTGTACATCACTAAGATATTGTTCAATTTTTGCGTTGTTATTGTCAAAGGATGTTTTTATTATTGTTCCTAGGTCTTTAACTAGGTTCTCTGCTTCTGTGTTAATTCCTGCTTTCCATTTTTCAAAATCTCCACTAATAGTTAGTTCAAATTTGGCTCTAGAGCTTTCAACGTTTTTGGTAACAATATCATTCATATCTGTAATGTGCTTGGACATGTTAGATTGCAATTCAGTGTAAGCTAAAGTCGGATTGGTTAATGCAGTTAGTAATGGTTCTAGTTTATTAAGTGATTTAACTAGTGATTCAATTTGTGGTGCTAAATTGGCATCACTTGGCGCAGCTTCATCTTTTTCAGTTTTTAGTTCAGTTTGTTTATCTGCACTTTCTTTTATCGCGGCAGTGATATTCGCAAGTTCATGTTGCAGATTTTTAAATTCAGATGGCAGAGCTTTAATATCGGATATTTCAGTCATTAATTTATCAAAATTAATCTGATCAATGTTTTGAACTGGTGATTCAACTTGTTTAATTGAGTTTTCCGCCTGTTCTGATTCAGGTTGATAATCAATAGGGTAGTCAAGTTCTGGATGTTTTTTATAGAACATTATAGTTTCATTAATAACATCACTTTGTAAAGGAGGTAAAATTTTATTTAATGACTTTAGTTCATTGACGGCTACTGAGATATTTTTATTATTGATTTGTGCTTTAATTTCAATTAAGCGCTTTACTAATGCCATTAGTTCAATATTATTACCAGTTAATCCAAGGATCGCATTATTTTCATTATAAATAATTGACGAGTTGTAATAATGTATGATTTTTTCAAGGTTATAATTTAATCCCATTTTAGTTACTTTCTAATTGACTAATTGTTTGAAGTTCGCCACCTGATTTAATTTCTATAGCTAAATTTGATTCAGTTGAAATGCGTGGTTTTCTTGAAGTGCTTTTAGATCGAGTAGTGAAAAAAATCTGTTTAACCTTATGCAGTGATACATCGATGTCTGCTTCTTGAAATGCTTGTTTTAATTGCAATGGCGTAAATCCTAATTTTACTAATTCCATTGCATCTTTTTTTGCTTTAGATAATATTACATCTAAACTTGTTTCGTCCTTACGCTCATCGAGTTTTTTAGTTACAACGTCTTTAAATGAATTTAAAACTGAAAGATTATAAGTATTTTGCGGTTTCATTTATATGTCCTTGATATATTGGTTATTAAAAATTTAACGTAGTTACTTTTTGCATTTTTTTTAATTTTTTTAATTTCATTGTCAAAATTCAAATGAATTTCATGTTGCAATTCATCTAAATTTATTGCTTCAATATTTGGATACTTCTCCTTTTGTTGTTGAATTAAAAGCTCATCTGGAATGCTATAAAGTTGTAGTAGCCGTTTAGCGTATAGCATTGACCGCTGATCAGGTAATGTATATAGATTTTTTTCATTAATTAAAAACACCTCATAATCATCTTTAGATAACATCGTTATAGCCGATTTTAAAATAATAAACATATTTTCAAACTCAACTGCTATGCTTTTGATCTCATCCCCACACGCATAATTTAATAACAATAAATTATTATCTTTATATAAATTGTTGTTAATTACACTAATAAACTTTCTAATCCCATTGGCTTTTATAATGGTATTTTCTTTGATTGAAATAGTTTCAGCTATTTCTGGGAATGTATATTCATCGTTGCGCATTTGTTGAATTAATGGATAGTTAGTATACATAATTTGTGTATTCAAAATAACATGCTTTCAAAAGAGCTGATTTTGGTGCGATATATGGCGTTTTGCTGGCGTTTCTTAGTGCCTTAATGGTGCAGTATATGGCGTTTTACGGTGCAAGTCAAGGCGTTTTACAGTGCTATTTTAGTGCGGCACATCTAAGGGAATAGGCACGATGGTGGTTTGTGACACACTCTAACGAGTGATGTCAAAACCTACTGTGCTAAAGGGGATACCCCTTTAAAACCCTTTACGAAAAAATGAATTTTTTCTAGTTTGATTCTCAATATTCGGCATAAATATATTTATTCCTTATGTTGAAAATTTGATTAGGATTTATACCCGACTTAGTTAAAATAGGATTTAATCAAGTTAAATACTATTTATAAGAGAAATTAAACTAATTTGCTCTTAGGGGGATTATTCGGGTAGCTTTTTAAATCGCTTGATTTATAATTGCATTTTTAATTTATAAAGGATTACATATGAAAAATGCTGTAATTAAAGCCAGAGTTTCAATGGAAAAAAAGCAGAGTATTATTACTGAGTGTGCATTATTAAAAATTACTGAAAGCGAATATCTAAGACAAAAACTCGGCGAACATTCTAAATCTGAATTAATCGAAATTCGGTATTTTCTAAAAAAGATAAGTAATAATATTAATCAGACTGCAAAGGCTTTAAATATTGCAAACTTAACTGCAAGGATTGAACCTCGACGGTATGAAATGGCATTTGCAAGTACGTATAATCTGCAAAAATTATTTCATAAGGTTCTTAATGAGTTTGCTGAGATTAAACGTGTTAATTAAAATTTCTGGTGGTAGTAGCGGAATTAAAGACTATCTTGAGAATGGACAAAAGCAAGATAGATTTTATGACCGCAATCAATTGGATGAGCGGGTAATATTAAATGGTGATCTAAATCATATTCATCAATTAACTGAGGGTATGGAAAGCACATCCGATAAATACTTTCATATTACTCTAGCTTTTAAGGAAGATTACATTGCCCCTGATGTTTTAGAAAAAATTGATAATGAGTTTAAAGATTTTTTCTTAAAAGGTTATCGTGATGATGAGGTTGATTATTATTCTGAAGTACATTTACCTAAAATAAAATCTTATGAAACGGCGGATGGACAAACTATAGTACGTAAGCCGCACATTCACATTGTGATCCCCTGTGAAAATTTGCTTAGTGGCAATGTATTTGAACCACGAATTGAATTTAATATTAAGTACATAGATTCATTCCAAGAAGCAACTAATGCAAAATATGGGCTAGGATCTCCTAAGGATAATCTACGCACTACATTTAATTCATCTAGTGAAATGATTAGCCGATACAAGGGCGATGAATTTAATGGTGCGGGTAAAGAAGAGCGCGCGGATATTTTAAAACTGATTATTGATAAAAATCCGCAGTCCATGAATGAACTTAAGGATTTATTATCTGAGAATGGTTACGAGGTTAAAACTCGCAACAATGGTAAACCTGATGCTTACTTGAATATTAAGGAAGTCGGCAAAGCTAAAGGGATTAATCTTAAAGATTCAGTTTTTAGGGATGAATTTTTATCCCTAAGTCTTGACAATAAAATAGCAAAAATTAATCAAGTACCTGAAGTTAAGTATCATTCAGCCGTTGAAGCCAGTCAAGTACAAGATAAACATTTAGCTAATCTTGATGAGTGGAATACTTACAAAGCACTAGAATGTAAGTATAAGCCTAATATGAGTGAGAAGCAAAGAGAGTTATACAAAGATTTATCTATTGAAGAAAAAGCTTTGCACCTTGAAACTTTGCAGCAAAAATTTTACGAAAAACATCAAACTAAAATTTTAGAAAGTGAAATTGATGAACCCAGAACAAACGAATCAATTCTTGAATCTATTAGAGAAACTCTCGATGCAAATGAGCGAATCCTTACAACTATCGAATCAGATATTGCAAGAGTTGGAAGCATTGAAGTCGGAAACGACAGAACCAAGCTCAAAGCCAGACTTAATAGAGCTAGTGAAACAAGACACCGAGATGATATTACAAACAGTGCAACCATTGAGCGACCAGATCCAAAATCTACGGCTTTAGATGAGATT
>JAIETT010000195.1 GCA_019744945.1 Burkholderiales bacterium | reverse complement strand
TTTTTAAATTTAAGAAAACGCATCATAAAATCTTCCCTATAAAACTTTAAATTACAGTTATTTAATCTATAGTAAATGTTTATATTTTAAAACCTGATTTGAAACTGTCAGGATATTAAGTAAAATTTAGATGTTAGATCATGAAGTGTACCTTCTTACTCTAGTCGTTACAGTTTTTATGTTTTATTGGAGTTTAATTTTATATGTCGCTAATTCAAACACATTTAAATCTAAATTTAGCTCATTAACTATAGACTCCTCACCATCACCCCATTCAATTAAATTAGTTTTACAGATTCTAACCGCCTGATTAAAGACTAGCTTAATTGAACCTTTTCTACCGCGATACTCCACAAAACGTAAGACATGACTATCTGAATTTTCAGCATGTTTCACAATCTCTAAACTAACCCCGTCCTGTGCTTCAATTTTGAAGGGTAATTGAGTATTCTTAGTTAAGGCATGATCCTTAATGATAACTGGCAGCGTGTTATACAAACTAGCTTTTAAATAAACATCACTATGCGCAAGATCCGCAGTATGTGGGTAAATTGCATAACTAAAATCATGCTCACCCATATCCGCATCTGGATCTGGTGAGGTTGGCGAACGCAGTAAATTTAAATCAATGACATCATCAAATAATTTATGTCCATATTTACAATCATTGAGTAGAGCGACACCATAATCATGGGTGGATAAATCGGCATACTTATGAGCGACTGTCTCAAATTTAGCTAAATCCCAGCTCGTATTACGATGCGTTGGACGCTGAACATAACCATATTGAATATCAAAACTAGCACTAGCACCGCGTAAATTAGTTTTAAACGCAACTCGGAGCATCTTATGTTTTTCATGCCAATTAGCCGTGTTTTTAAAATTTAACAATTTGCTATTATGTGCTAACGAAATTTTTTGATTGAAGCTTGAATTTGAGAATTGATAACTAAATTCTAAACTCGATAAAACCTCACCACGCTGAACTTGGCTAGCACTATTGGCGGATAAAGTTTGAACTAACATTTCTTCATAATCATAATCAACATCCCACGCGTCCCAATTACTTGGGCGATCGATGTATAAATTCAATTGATTGCCTGAAGTTAAAAATTTAAATTGCTGTTCTTTATCGTAGGCTTCAATAATTTGTCCATTCGCAGCAAAGCTATAGCGCACCAAATCATTTTCTAAAACTAAGCCATTTATTTCTTCTGTTGGCTGAAGCTCAGCTTGCGTATATTCCAAATTTAACCATGAATATGGCGCGATTTCTTGATTCAAGCCCACGACAACTTTATCGGCAAATAACTGGGTTTTAAGCACCTTGCCATTGCCTATGAATTGATAATTAGCATAACTAAGATCTAACTCGAGCGGAAGATCATAAGCAAATCCACTAGGATTAAACACTAATAAGTTATGACTTTGACTGGTACATAGTTGTGTGCTGATCCAGTCGAGAATTTGCCCAGCAATTGCAAAAGCTTGAGTATATTTTTCATGCGCTTCAATATAAACCAATTGAATACTTGAGCCTGGAATAATGTCATGAAATTGATTAACCAATAGCAACGGATAAATCTCTTGAAACTTAGCATGCGGATAATCAGCATAATTTAAACCCGATGCCAGCGCTTCTAATGATTTCAACCAACTTTCTAACTTACGATTAGCTTGTTTAATTTTAGCTTGAGAGGTTAAGGTACCACGGTGTAATTCCAGATACAACTCACCAACCCAGCGCTCCAAATTCGCCGTTTCGCCTTGAATTTTAGTTAAAAACTCCGAGGCTTTGGCAAACTTAACTTTGGGTGCACCCTCGGTATCTGCTAAGCGCCGACCATATTCAATATGATCATCTTTGGGACCACCACCGCCATCGCCAATGCCGTATAAATACAAGAATTCATCCAATACATCATTTTCGCTAAAGCGTTCTTCAGCGGCAATTAATTCTTTTGGCGTGACATAACCATTATAATTATTGGCGGGTAAGAAATGGCTTAAAATTTCACTACCGTCAATTCCACGCCACATAAAGGTATGATAGGGAAAAATATTAAATTGATTCCATGATATTTTCTGTGTTACAAAGTAATCCACGCCTGAGGCTTTTAAGATTTGCGGCAAATTAGCCGAATAGCCAAATACATCAGGCAACCAAAGGTTATCAATTTTTTCACCAAATTCCTTCAGGAAATAATTTTTACCCCACATGATCTGACGAATCATCGATTCACCGCTAATTAAGTTACAATCGGCTTCTACCCACATCGCTCCTTGCAGTTCAAATTGTCCTTTTTTGACATAGTGTTTAACTTTTTCAAAAAGCTCTGGGTAGTAATCTTGGATAAATTTAAAATGCTGCGGTTGCGATGCACCAAAAACATATTCTGGGTATTGCTCCATTAATGACATTTGATGCGTGAACGTCCGCGCGGCTTTGCGAATTGACTCTTTAACGGGCCATAACCAACCAGTATCTAAATGAGCATGCCCAATTGCATATGCCGTTAAACTAGATTTATTCGCACCATTATTAATTAATGAGGCTAACTCATTGCGCGCAATTACGGCATTTTGTGGTGTTTCCGCATACAGATTAACCGCTTGATTTAACTTACGCAGAATTTTATTTCTGCGCGGGCTGTCTTCAGGTAGGCTAGTCATTAAATCAAACAGAACTTCAACATCTAAGAGCAAATCCTGAACCTCTTGCCGCCAAATCGACAATTTCAAATCATGAGCGACACCATTAAATTTACCATGCCGATTGGGCGCATCTGCAGCTGGATCATCATCGCGATCAACACCAAAGACGCCATTACACGCCGCTTCTAACCATAAATCAACGCATTCACCACCCGCAACTGCATTACTCACCAAATAGCGATCTTTAACAAATGAGCTATCCCAAGCTGAAGCATTAGTTAGTGCATGAATTGGCAGACCATTCGCATCAAAGATTAGAATTTCACTATTTAACTGAATTTTAGCAACTACACTCTTACCAGCCCACGCTGCTGGAACTTTTGCACTCAGATGAAACCAAGCACTATCCCAAGCATCACCCCACGCCTGACCTTCACTAATGGAAATATAATTTAATTTTTGCCGCTCTTTAAACCCAACCCACTCAGTGGTTTGTGCATATTCCGCGTGCAATGGAATTGTTGCTGCAAAGCGCTGTTTGAATAATAATTTTTTAACCTGTTCAATTTTTGCCGTATAGGTCTTACGTAATTCTTTATACATGAGTTTTCCTCAACTTATTTAATTTTAAAATATAAATGCCGCAGCGAGCATTTCTTTGCGGCACCATCAAAAATATTTACCAATTCAGCGCGTTATAGTTTACTATTGTTTAAAATAAATTCAATCATTTCATTAACTTCACAAAAGGCAACCCCCGTGACAGTATCCGCACAGCCGTAATAAATGGCAATTTTACCCGTCGCGCTATCGGCTAAAGCAGCACATGGAAATACCACATTTGGCACATCACCAACGCACTCATAAAGCTTTTGTGGCGACATTAAATACGGTTCGGTTCGAGCAAGCACTTTCCACGGTTGCTCCAAATCCAACAACGCCGCACCATAATGATAAACAAAACCATTACATGAACTTAACACACCATGATAAAAAACTAACCAACCTGCCGTAGTTTCTATTGGAACTGGGCCCGCACCAATTTTAGTGGATTGCCACCAACCACGCGGTGCCATTACATGGCGATGTTTACCCCAATAAACTAAATCAGGACTCTCACTATAAAAAATATCACCAAATTTAGTATGCCCAGTATCGCTAGGACGCGAAAGCATGGCATAGTTACCATTAATTTTACGTGGAAACATTACCCCATTCCGATTATATGGCAGAAAGGCGTTTTCCAATTGAGTATAGGTTTTAAAATCAGTTGTAGTTGCAATGCCGATGGTTGGACCATGATAACCATTACACCACGTTACGTAGTACAAATCGTCAATTTTAGTCACGCGTGGATCATAACCATATTCAAAATTGCTCAACTCTTCATTTGGAGCAATAAATTTAATTGGTTCATGCTCAATTTCCCAAGTCAGACCATCCTTACTTTTACCACTATGTAGCCACATTTCACGACGTTTATCATCGCAACGAAAGACTCCGCGAAATTCATTTTCAAAAGGTACAACGGCTGAATTAAAAATACTATTTGAGCGTGGAATTGCATCCCGTGGAATAATTGGATTGTGCTCATAGCGCCAAATCGCTTCTGAACAATTGGCAGGTTTATCTTGCCAAGGGATATTAGGTAAACTTGGCCCGATTATTTTGTGTGTCATAATTCTCTCAATTTTAAAATATTTGATAAAAAATTTAATTAACTATTTCAAGCAGCCTGGAATTACTGCCAATTTATTTTTACCTAAACTTTGCGCTAAAGATAGCTGATTAATGTAGTTATAGGAGTTTTTATTGATGTCATAAATCATGGCACCAGCTAATTTATGTTCAACCGTAAAAGCGCCTAAACTCGTAGCGCTAGGTTGTGATTCGCCAACATTTCCGCCCACCATCAATTGATTTATTGACATGCCATTAGCTAAATAGGGTTTAATTCGCGCTTCAAGATTACTCTCGGTATAAGTCATTTCAAAGCCAAAATCGAGGTACTCAGACAACTGATGACCCTTGTAGCGAGCACTAAAAGAATCAACATCCTCATATAATGGTTTAGTCAACAATTTACCTTTAAACTCTGGATTGGCACGAAGAGCTTGCGCAATTCGAATTAACGAGCTATTATTTGGTGTACAGGCAGAATATTCATCATCAATATCAACGCCGTCAAAACCATATTTATTCGTCATGGCAACGATTTGTTCAGCAAAATTTTTAATCGCCGCTGCATCCGTCATACACGACCAACCTGCTTTATCATGATTACCTAACAACGAAATTAAAACTTTAATCCCTTGTTTTTGTAATTGTTGAACTGAACCAGAATTAAGCGTTGCCGTTACTTGCGAATTAAATGCAATAGCTGGCTGATTAGGATCTTGATTTTTCTTATCTTTCGCGTCAATATTCGCTGCAAAAATCGATACCATGTCAAAGTAAGGTTTTTGAGTTTGCTTATTGATAAAGCACCCAGCATTACTTAGACTATGATTATTCACTTCAACATATGCCATATTCACGGCAAAACTGTTAACACTAAACAAACTCAACCATAAAACAAATGATTTTTTCATGATTTTCCCTCAGATTAAAAATGTATTTACTAAATTACTTTGCTGCACTGGCTGAACTTTTAGCCCGCCAAGCATTAATTTGACGCTGTTCTTCCGCAATCAATTTATCTGACCCTGCCGTTTTAAGATCACGTAACATTAATGGTAGATAAATTTTAGGATCACTTTGCCCAGTGGCTAAACCTTTTTTATATTGTGCCAACACCGAAGTAATTGCAGCAATTTCGGCTGAAACTGGGCGTGTATCGAAATTAAAGCCAAGTAATGGCGATTTAATTGCGGTTGCATTCCATGATTCAAATTGTTGCCATTTGTCAGCTGGATCACCATCTAACAGATTGGTAATAAATAAATTACCATACGCAAACCCTGGCATATCATAGGCTGAATGACTCGGTAAATACTTAATTTTATCCTTGCCAACATATTTATAATGAACCCCCTCAATGCCGCTGCCAATTAAATTACGCACGTAACGATCGGAATTAATTAAATTCAGAAATTTCATATCAATATCTGGGCGCCGAGCATTAATTGAAATTGCCATCATTGAACCTTGCAACTGAGCATTAGTAATTACTGGTTGAAAAGCAGGTACTGATTTTATCGTATATCCTGCGGTTTTACTCCATAAATTATCCGCAAAAGGTTGAAATTCCGCATTACCTAAAGCCCATTTACCCGTGGTAACTAGCGATGGATCGTCATCAATTTGTGCCGCATTCGACGGAATATAACCTTTTTTATAGAAATCACGATAAACCCCATAAAAATCAGTGAATTCTGATTCTTCATACTGGTTCAAGACTTTATAATCGCTATTTCTAATATGTACCGCACCTGGTAACTCACCCAAAATAATATCCAAGTTCGCCGCGACATACGTAGTATTGCCAAAAACCGCATAAGGTAAAATATCTTTACGTTTTTGTTTAACTGCCTTTAAAAAGGGCTCCATCGAACGCAAAGTATCCAAATCTGCATCGGCTTTAAATTGCGACATCTTCATGCCCATACTTTGCAAGACTGGGTAATTAACGCGGTAAACTACTTGCCGCCCAACTTCTTTATTGGTTGGAATACCATATAACTCGCCATTTACTTTGGCTCCATCCAAAAATATTTGCGGTACATTTTGAATAATACCTTGACCATATTTCTGTAATAAATCACCCAAAGGATAAAAAGCGCCAAGTTGAGCTTTTTTAGTATAGCTATTGGTCCAAGAAGAAGTAAATGCAATGTCATACGGCTGCCCTGATATAGTAACCACATTCATTTTTTGATCGTAACTTCCCCAATCAATAATATGCAATTCAACTTTAGCCCCAATTTTTGGGATAAGATACTCATTTAACTTATCCATAACCATCTCTTGATCTGCTTGTGGCGTTCCAATCATATACCAAATAATTGTATATGGATGTTCGGGAGTACCCTCTAGTTTGGAACTAGCCTCACTTTGACTACAGCCCCAAAGAGCCGCCATAGCGCCAATTAGCGTAACCGTGGTCAATAATTTTTTAAAAGGATTTAGTTTCATATTATTCTTTAACTCCGCCAACGGTTAATCCTTGAATAAAGAAACGCTGGCAAAATGGGTAAGCAAAAATTACAGGTACGGTAGCTAATACCACAATTGCCATTTTAGCAGCATCGGTTGGTAAGTTTTTCATTAGCTCCGCAGCTGTAGTAGAAAAGGCACCCGCATTTTGTGAAATGAATAACAAATTATTTTGAATATTCATCAACATCGCTTGAATTGGTGTCAAACTCGGAGTATCAATAAATAGCAAGGCATTAAACCAATCACCCCAATAAGCTAAGGCGGTGAATAAGCCAATCGTTGCCATACCTGGCAATGACAACGGCATTACAATTTGAAATAAAATCCTAAATTCACCAGCACCATCAATTTTAGCGGCTTCAATCAGAGATTTAATTGAACTAGTTCTAAAATAAGTTCGCAAAATTAAAATAAAGAATGAATTTAAAGCCAACGGCATAATCAGACCTAAAAGCGAATTATTAAAATGTAATAACTGCGTTGAAACCATATAAAATGGTACTAAGCCACCTGAAAATAACATTGGAAAAACCGCGATAAATGTAAAAATACGTTTAAAGCGAAAATCATCCCGCGAAATGGCATACGCATATAACGCCGTAATAATTACCGAGAATACAGTCCCTAGCACGGTTACAACGAGCGTAATCCAATACGATTGTAACAACTGATGACCGGCTTTAAAAATATAGTTATATGCTTCCAGCGTAAATCCTGATGGAATCAACTGAAAGCCATTACTCGCAATTGAATCATTGGAAGAGATTGAAATCATAAAAATAAAAATTAGCGGATAAATGCACATTAATGCACCCAGCGCCAAAAATATATTCAAAACCAGATTGCTCCGCCGTGAAATATTTAGTGCATCTTTGAGTTGAGGTTTCATTTTAAGAATTCTTTCTAACTAAAACATTGAGCTGTCTTTATCCATTTTCTTCACCATTTTATTTACGGTAAGAATCAAAATAAAGCCAATAATTGATTGATAGAGCCCCGCGGCAGTTGACATTCCGATATCACCAGTGTACATTAGCCCCCTAAAGACATAGGTATCAATGACATCGGTCGTCGGATAAAGCGCGCCTGAATTTAAAGTTGCTTGATAAAACAGACCGAAATCTGCAGAAAAAATTCTACCCAAGGCAAGCAAGGTCATCACAATGATCAAGGGTTTTAAATGCGGCAGCGTAATACTTAATAATTGCTGCCATTTATTCGCACCATCAATTTCCGCAGCTTCATAATATTGGCGATCAATCCCAATAATCGCCGCCAAATAAATTACTGCCGAATAACCAACATTTTTCCACAAATTAACATAGGTTAAAATATATGGCCACGCCGAAGCCTTGTCATACCATTGAATTGGCTTTATATTAAACCAATGTAAAATGCTATTTACAGTTCCTTTGTCAAAACTTAGAAAGCTGAGTAACAAATAACCAACTACAACCCAAGTTAAGAAATACGGTAAAAATAAACAGGTTTGATAAATTTTTGCCAAAGTTTTATTTAAAATCAGACTCAATGCAACTGCGACTAATATCGAAAAAATAGTTCCCAACAAAATAAAAACTAAGTTGTACAAAATCGTATTTCGCGTAATTATCCACGCACTTTCCGAAGCAAACAAAAATTTGAAATTACTCAAACCGACCCAACTACTGTCCCAAATGCTGGCAAAAAAACCGCCCCGTGAAAAGTGGAATTCTTTAAAAGCCAGAATAACTCCGCCCATCGGTAAATATTTGAGCAAAAATAACCAAATTAAACCAGGAGCAAGCATCAATAACAATGCAATATCTGTCCCAGTTAATTTTTTCTTAACTTTAGTTCTCATTTTTACTAGTTCCTAAACCAATATTTTCTTTAGTATCCACATCAAATAAATGGCAATGTTCAAGCATGAAATGAAATTTCAAGGTATCTCCCATCAAATAACGGCGAT
>JAIETT010000175.1 GCA_019744945.1 Burkholderiales bacterium | reverse complement strand
CTGGCGCTGCGGTACAATGGGTTCGTGATGGACTTAAATTTATTGATGAAGCCGCAGAAATTGAAGAACTTGCCAACCATGTCAAAGATAATGGCGGCGTATATATGGTGCCAGCCTTTGCTGGACTTGGCGCACCGCACTGGGATCAATATGCACGTGGAATAATTGTCGGTATCACCCGTGGAACTAGCCAAGCACATATTGCGCGTGCTACACTAGAGTCAATTGCTTTTCAAGTCTCAGATGTGGTGCAAGCGATGAAATCAGATTCTGGAATTGGTTTAACCGCACTGCGTGTTGATGGTGGCGCCTGTAAAAACAATTTCTTGATGCAATTTCAAGCCGATATTTTAGATTGCGTGGTTGAGCGTCCAACTTGTCTTGAACTAACCGCTTTAGGCGCGGCATACTTAGCTGGTTTAGCAGTAGGCTTCTGGAAATCGACCGATGAATTAGAACAAGTTTGGAAAGTTGATCGCGTCTTTGAACCTAAAATGGACGTGACTACCCGCAATGATCTTCTTGAACATTGGCATAAAGCCGTTAGCCGTAGCCAAGGTTGGGCAAAAGAATAAATATGACACAAAATTTTGATATTATTATAATTGGTGGTGGCGCAACTGGACTAGGTTGTGCCGTTGAAGCTGCCAGCCGTGGTTATAAAACCTTACTGCTGGAAGCCCAAGATTATGGCAGCGGCACGTCTTCCAAATCAACTAAATTAGTGCATGGTGGAATTCGCTATCTGGCTAACCTTGATTTTGCATTAGTTAAAGAGGGGCTCGAAGAACGCTATTATTTCTTACAAAATGCACCCCATTTAGCCACGCGCCAAAGCTATCTAATCCCTTTACAAAATTTGTCTGAAAAATTTAAATATTGGCTCGGTATTAAACTCTATGATTTTTTAGCTGGTAAGCGCAAAGTTGGCTTGAGCCGTTTTTTATCCAAAGCTGCAACCCTCCAAGAAGCCAAAGATCTTAATCGAGATAAAATTACGGGTGGCGCAATCTATTTTGACGGTAAATTTGATGATACACGCATGCTAATTACCCTAGTTAAAACTTTTGAACAACTTGGTGGCACGGCTTTAAATTATCATCAAGTAACTAAATTTATTGAACAGAATGGCAAAATTAGCGGCGTTCAAGTCTATGATCAATTAAAGCAATCTAGCACAGAATTTAGCGCGACATTCGTCATCAATGCGACGGGAACCTTTAGTGATAACTTAATGGATTTGGCCGAACCAACCAAAACCCACCATGCGGTTGCCGCAGCGCAAGGTACACATTTAGTTTTTGATAAAGCCATTTTTGATTCACAACATGCGATTTTAGTACCTGAAACCAGTGATGGTCGGGTATTATTTATTTTACCGTGGCACGACAAAATTGTGGTGGGAACAACCGATATCAAAGTTGATACACCAAGCCTTGAACCCCAAGCACAACCCGAAGAAATTGATTTCATTCTAGCCACTTTAAATGCTTACGGTACACAGCAAGTAACCCGGAAAGATATTCGCTCGGTATTTTGTGGACAACGCCCATTGGTTAAACCCGCAAATGCCAAAAACACCGCTAAAATTTCCCGTAAACATGAGATTATAGAAACTAAAAATGGCTTAATTACTATGGTGGGTGGCAAATGGACGATTTATCGCCGAATGGGACAAGATACGATTAATTATTTGGAAAAAGCTCGAGGCTTAACGCCAACTAAATCCAATACCGCTAATTTGCAGTTGTTTGGCTACACTACCACACCTGAAGCTTATCCGCTCAGTAGCTATGGCACTGAAATATCTCAAATTAAATTAATTCAACAAGAGTTAAATAATTATGAACTACTCCATCCGCAACTCCCCTATTTTCAAGCCGAAGTGATTTATCAAGTCCGTCATGAGCAAGCACGGAATATTGAAGATGTCTTAATGCGCCGTACCCGCGCGATTTATTTAGATGCACGACTGACGCTAGAAATTGCGCCATTAGTCGCACAATTGATGGCAAATGAATTAAAATTTGATAGTAACTGGCAAGAACAGCAATTAGCCAGCTTTAAATTAGCTGCCAGCAAATTTCTGGTTACTACAAAAACTAACTAATTATTTAATTTATACTACAGATTAAACAACAATAACACCATAAATATAATAGAAAATAAATGAAACTAATCAAATACATACAAAATACAAACAACTGGAGTCAAATTTTCTATAACTTGACCAATGATCAGCTAAATAATAATGAAATTGGTAATTTATTTGAAGTTTTCTGCAAATATTATTACCAGAATGAACCATCAGTAAAAGACGAATATAGAAATGTATGGTTATTTAGTGAAATACCACCAGAAATTAAACAAAATTTAAATCTTGGACAAATAGATCATGGTGCAGACTTAATCTTAGAAGACTTGGATAATGAGTATACCGCCATTCAATGTAAATTTAGATCAGACCAAAATAAAATTTTAAATTGGACGGCTGATCGTTTAACTAATTTATTAGCTGAAGGAGAAGATTGCAAATATAAGCTAGTATTTACTAACGCTTCAGGATTAGATGCTCATACTTTAAAGAAAAATGTTGGACTTGTTTCATTAAATGATCTACTTGAAATTGAAGAACAAACGATAGTCAATATAGTTAATAACTTAGAACAACGTAAGGCAAACTTAAACAAAGCATATCCACACAACTATCAAAAAGAAATCATCAATGAAGTTTGCACTAAATTTAAAGATAGAAGCCGAGGGCAATTAATTTTGCCGTGTGGAACTGGTAAAACTTTAGTTAGCTTATGGATTAAAGAAGCTTTAAATTCAAAAGTAACATTGGTAGTTTTACCTTCATTGGCATTATTGCGGCAAACAAAGCACGAGTGGAGTAAAAATCAAAATATGTGGCAACACTATTTATGCGTATGTTCAGAGCAAAATATTGATAAAGATAGTATTGTCGTACATGAATATGAGTTAGGCACACATGTTACTACAAATCCAGAAGATGTCCGTGAGTTTCTATCAAATCATTCTGAGCAAGGATGCATAATTTATTCAACCTATCAGAGTCTAAAAGTTATACGTGAAGCAATAGCTAACACCGATATTATTTTTGAACTAATAATTAGTGATGAAGCACATAAAACCACAGGCAGTAAAGCAACTATATTTGGTTTAATTCATGACAATGTAAAAATTCCAGCTAAACGCAGACTTTATATGACAGCAACCCCGCGAGTTTTATCAAAAAACATGAAAACAAAATTAGGTGATGATCTTGAATACTTTGCAGATATGAGTAATCCTGAAATTTATGGTCATGAGTTTTATCGAATGTCATTTAAAACGGCAATTGAGCAAAACATTTTAGTTGATTATAAACTATTGGTCATTGGTGTCAATAATCAAGATATCAAAAATAAAATTTCTACTGGCAGATTAGTTGACACGGATACCACAATTGAAGATTATGCGCATAATGTGGCGTTAAGTAATACGATGGTAAAATATAACGCGACACATGCGATTACCTTTCATACAACAGTCAAACGAGCCAGTGATTTTAGCCGTCGCCACAAAAAAATATCTAAGCTCAATAACATCTACATTGATCACGTGAGCGGAAAGCAACCAACCAATGAGCGTGCTCAAATTTTAACTAAATTTAAAGATTGTTATTTAGGTGTTTTATCAAATGCGAGATGCTTAACTGAGGGCGTTGACGTACCAAGTATTGATCTTGTTTACTTTAGTGATGCAAAAGAATCAAAAGTTGATATTGTTCAGGCAGTTGGTCGAGCATTACGCCAATCTAAAGGAAAGCAAAAAACGCATGGATATATTGTCGTACCTATTTTCTTTTCTCCAGAAGACGGAATTGAAAAAACTGTTGCTGGTGGTGCTTTTAAGAATTTGATAAACATTGTTAAGGCTTTGTGTGATCAAGACGAACGACTACAAGATGAAATTAATAATATTCGTTTTAATAAGATTAATTCAAATAGCATAGCACATTTGAGCATCGATATTGGCATTGACAAGATTAATGACTTAATTATTCTGGAGGGGTTTGAAGAAGAGCTAAGAAAATCATTATTTGATGAAATAATTTATAAAACCTCAAGTAATTGGGATTTGAAATTTAACGAACTATGCGCATACTTAAATCACAACAACAATCAATATCCAGAAAATGACCATCAATTGTATAGTTGGGTAAGCGCTCAAAGAAGCCGTAAATCTCAAGGATTACTATCGT
Organism: Burkholderiales bacterium; assembly: GCA_019744945.1. Lineage (GTDB taxonomy): Bacteria > Pseudomonadota > Gammaproteobacteria > Burkholderiales > UBA11063 > Aquella. The sequence continues at coordinate 4,542 of JAIETT010000175.1, read as the reverse complement.
TAGACAGAGTACACAAATTAGATACCATAAATTTCATCTGGAGTATGACTGATTCAAAGTGGTGGCAAAATTATAATGAATTAAAAATTTGGGTGAAAAGCAATCAATCGGATCAAACTTTATATACCAAATGGCCAAGTCAGCGCTCTAACGACGAACAAGAAGAAAATCTAACTCTTTGGATGAATCGACTAAAGCAAGATTATAAAAAAAATCTATTACCAAAAGAACAAGTAGAATTATTACAGCAAATTAACTTTCCTTTTGATTCTTTGGAGTCTCGTTGGCAAGAAAGCTACACTAAACTAAAGCAACATATAAATGATTTTGGTAGATTTCCAACCAAAGACGCTATAGAAAAAACTCTTTATGAGTGGTGTAAAAAACAAGCGTCTTCATATTCAAAAAATACATTATCCATACAACAACTAAAGCTCCTCCAAGAAATTAATTTTAATGTGTTTATTGAATCTATTGATCCATGGAAAAACAAATTTAATGAATTGACAAATTATATCAATATGCATCAAAAAGTACCTACTCGTGTAAATAAAAATAGCGCGGAAGAAAATTCTTTAGGTTCTTGGATTAGCAAACAGAAACAGAGAAATACAACTAATGAATTATCTCAAGAACAGGTCAAACTATTAGAGGATTTAGGTGTTTCAATTGAGTTAGTTGCGGAAGAAAATGAACAAAAATGGAATAAAACCTACAAAAGTGTGATTGAATTTAGGAAAATTAATTCAACTAGATGGCCATCTTCAGAGTCAAAAACAGATCACCACGAAAAAAAATTAGGACGCTGGCTAAATAATATGAACAGTTGGTATAATGGAAATTTCCCTAACAATGGTCCGTTTCCACTAGAACGCTATGAAAAGTTAGTTGCGATTGGCTTTAATTTCAAAGCTGCTGCTTATTTATCATGGGATAAAAAATTTGATGATTTGTGTCTATATTTAGAAAAAAACAATGGCATTTTGAAATCTACACAAGATGGAAAAAATGTTAAAGAGTATAACTGGGTTAACAACCAAAGAAAAGCACACAAAAAAGGTAATTTGACAGAAGAACAATTAAAACGTCTAAATGATGTTGGTATTGATTTTCAATCTAATATAATTGATAATCGATGGAATAACAATTATCAATTATTTAGAGCGCAATATCTTAAATACAGTGGTCAAATTCCATCAACGCTTAATGGCAAACCGAATTCTATATATCAATGGGTTACTCGTCAAAAAAAAATTTTTAAAACTGGTAAACTTACTCAAGAACAAGTTGACTTACTCCAAAATTCAGGAATAGATCTCTCATAGCAAATCAAGCAATTAGCTAACTTTAAATTAGCCGCCAGCAAATTTTTAATTGACTAACAGAGCTATGCGGACAATAATATTTATAACTGTAGATTAGAGCTAATTAAATTATAGTATTCGAAATGAAAATGGACTTGTTTTTGAAAAAATAAATTATGTTTTAATTGCTAACTTTACATCAATCCTTCTGTTTTTATCTAATGTTTAAAACATAGCCACAGGTCAAGAATAAATGAAACACTCATTCGTTAAATTATATTTATTAATATTTACTTTACTTCTAACCTCTTGTAATGGAGGCAGTAACAACAACGCTGCAAGTTCACCAACTCCAACTCCAACAATAAATCCTGCCTTAGCGCCAATTATTTTTAATTACCAAAAATCAGCCAAAGCAGGAGATTTAATTTACTTACAGGGCTACAATTTATCAAACGCACAAGTTATTTTAGATGGTTATGGTGACTTACCAATACTTAATTCTTATAAATCTTCAGAAGTAACCGTGCGACTGCCGGAAAGTATAACTGGCTCGATTAAAATATATCTTAAAAATTCATTTGGCAACAGCCCAGTGTTTTACCTTAATCAAGCACAGCCATATAACATGGACACTACAGTTATTACACCAGGCGCACCATTTAGAATTCTTGGAAAAAATCTTTTCTTCGATGGATATACACCAACTGTAACGATTGGAGGGAAATCAGCACAATTGAACCTGAGTCAAAGTACTGAAACTATGCTGGTCGGTACTGCACCAAATGATATTATCTCAGGCAAAACAAGTGTAAGTGTTAATAACGGAAATGGCTCAGGTTATAAAGCAATGTTGCAACCAATCACGATTATACACGGCAGTGCTGCAGATCCATTTAATCTTAATGTTGGTTGGGGCTCTGGATTTGAATCTATTGCCAAGATAATAATTGACCCAACGACAGATCCTAACGTCAATCCACATATGGTGGCCGATGGCATTACGGACAATACTCAAGCATTATTAGCTGCGATTAATTATGCTCACTCAATTGGTGGTGGAACGATTTATATTCCAGCTGGGACATATTTGATTGCTGAAGGAAGTATCCCAATGGAATCTAATGTCGTTCTTAAAGGAGCAGGAAAAAATTCTACTATATTAAATTATACTGGAGCGCATCCCATATATTCTTTAAATAATGACCTTGTCGGCTTAACTAATTTAACACTTTCCACAACGATAAGTCCAAATGCATTGATCTGGGATAATAACACTAGATCGTTTTTTAAAAATATAGCTATTTCATTTAATATTTCAACAACAATATTTAGTCAGAGTAATGTTAATTTTGCAATAGAGAGTAGTGATTTTAGCCAATCAGGATTGGGCGTTAATGGCCAAGGCTTGCAATGGCTTGCGAACTGTTCTGGCTTGTTAGTAACAGGTAATACTTATCAATTTTTAAGCGGTGGGGCTTTCTCAATTGATGGCTCACAAAATGCCTATATAGTTAACAATAGAATTATTCGTAATGGTGCGGCACAAGATGAAGACCCCGCGATTACTTTAACGCATGGGATAACCATGAATTTCTTAAAAAGAGCAACCATTAATTTAAATTCTTTTGAAGTTATTAATGGTCCTATTACTAATTACACTCGCAATGATGGCGAAGCCCTACTTTCAGAAGGTGGTGGAGCTGGGCGCACTGAAAGTATGGGAATGGTTACATCGGCAACGGCACTGTCATTGACAGATGTTAACAATAATATAATCTTTTCAAACGTCATGGGACTCAAAGATTATTCAGTTATTATAATTTCTGGAACAGGAACTGGACAAAAACGTGATATTATTGCTTATAATAGTAATCATACAATGACCATTGATCGTCCTTGGGATGTCATACCAGATACCAGTAGCAAATATATAACAACTGTAATGTCGATGGAAGATGTAATCATAAGTAACAATCGTTTCAATCAATGGCCAAGAGGCACTTGGATATACATCGCAAACAGCGATTCAATAGACATCTTCAACAATAGCTACATTGAAGGAGGTGGTATTTTATTAAGAGCAGAAACTAGTGACATTGTTCATGACATACTATTTAATATTAACGTTATAGGAAATCAAATAGTCAACACTACCAGAATTTGGTCATCATATTTTATTCTGTCATATGTAGATGATCAACAGCAATCTCCAGATGGTCTAGGCGCTTTAGGGGTCATTTTCAAAAATAATCAACTCCAAGCCAATAATCCAAATTTTATTGCGCCTGGCGAAGACATTGTAGAATACGAAGGATATGGTAATTTTATGTTTGTGTATATGGCAACAATCCCATATATTAAACCCTCAATGGGTGGTATCATTGGCACAATTTTTCAAGGAAATACTTGCCGTTACTGTGAAATTGCCTTTCATACCGGAACAGATGTTTTTGCTAGTAACTACGTCAATACGTTGATGATAAATTCAGATCAACTATTGGCAAATTCATATATTGCAATTGGTGGCAGTGTGTCAGAGAGTAATTATATTTACCCTAAATAATCAATGCACTAAAACAAACTATTAATCGGTATATTAAATACTGGTTGCGCACACGTAAGCAACACTTCAATTCATTGCTGGCAAATGAATTAGAAATTAATTAAATTTTCTCCATGAGCAATTGTGGATCTTTGAGCGGCGTAAAGCCAAATTTAGTATATAAATCATGGGCATCTTTAGTTCTCAGCATAAATCTCTTTACCTTAGCTAATTTGGGGTCGGCTAAAATTTGACTAACTAAATATTTACCCAAACCTTGCCCACGCTGATTTTCATCAATATAAACATCCGCCAAATAAGCAAAGGCAACATAATCCGTGACCACTCGAGCAAAGCCTAGCACTTTGCCATGTTGGTTAAACAACATAAAGGCTCGCGAGTTTTTAAAGGCAGTAGAATTATCCTCGAAATTTCTGAGTTGTGCCCAATAGCTTTTTTGCAACGCAGCATGAAGATACTCAAAATCAAATTTCTCTAGATCAGTCTCAATTTTATAAATTAAATTATTATCCATAATATCACTCCATGGTTACGAATAGATAAATAAAAATTCAGGAGCACAAATCTCCTGAATTTTTATCAAAATACATCATCAAATTAATCGTAATAAGCGTGTAAAACTTTACCCAAACGCTCAATTCCCTCAACGATACGCTCTTCAGGCATATTTGA
>JAIETT010000079.1 GCA_019744945.1 Burkholderiales bacterium | reverse complement strand
GAATCATGGAAAAGCCAAACTATGCACTTAATTGCTAATTTGGCAATTGGTGGATTTATGGTTGAATGGTACGCAAACACTCCTAAACAATCTTATATCTATTCTGGTTGGAGCATTACCTCAAGTAATATTATGAATTTAGCTAATAACTTCATGGCATTACTGATTGTTTATTGGTACGGTACATATATTACTCAAATTAACCAGCGAATATTTCTCCCCATTATTCTCGTAGCTTTTATTATATTTGATTTTGTGGTGGATTTAATGCCGAGTGGCAGTTATACTGTAATCGCAGCATTTTTCTTAATGACGATCCTGTTTAATCTAATCATCAAAGCGATTAATCAATTAGTGCATTATAAAATTCATGATCTAAAATTAAATACCTTTTCGCTAATTTGGGGAAGTGGTGTTGGGACAATTCTATTTTATTTTTTCTTCAATACTTTAAATCTAATCATCATGCATAATACACAAATATCAAATAGCCTCTTATCCAACTTTACTATAGGTACCGTCGTTTTATTATCTATGTTTGCCATTGGAAAGATTACACGCATAAAACAATGAGCTGCTTAGCTTTTTAAAATATTAGCTGAAATTACACCATGTTTATGTATTAACTAACTCCTAGCGCTCAAGCTACATTACAATCATTTCCTAGTTAAACCTCATGATACAATACACTATTCAATGAGTTCTAAAACTTATACTATTAAACTAATCGTTATAATCAAATTTTTAAATACAGGAATAACGTGTTAACTATCGATGAAAAACAACGCTATTTGGAAGAGGTTATCGTACCGAACTTCTATCCACTAATTGAACAAAAAATTCACTCAGTAATCTTTGACTTTAATTTAGCACTTCTCATCTGTACAACACGATCGGCGAATTCAATTGGTCTGTCGACTTGGCAAGAAGCAATTGGTTTATCCTTTAATAACCATCAAAATGAAGACTTACCGAATAATATCTTTACTACGCAATACAAAGGAACGTCAATTGAATACATTAATCAATACACTAAAAAGATTTATGAAATACAGCGAAAGGTTCTGAAAAAAAAGGTAATCTCATGCTTTATTGATCTATTACCCTATAAAGGTAAGTTTCAAGCCTATTTAGTCACGTATGTACCAATTTTTCATCCCAATGGAGAAGTGATTGCCATTCAAAGCCACGCCAGACTCTCGCGATTTTTTAGCCATCACGAATACTTGCATCACTTAATGAAAAACGAATTAGGGCAGCGTGAGCATAATTTAGAAAAATTAACTACTCGTGAGAGCGAAATTATGTTCTTGTTAGCCAACGGCTTCTCACAGGATTTAATTGCTCAAACACTCGAGGTTAGCCGCAGTACCATCGCCAATATAATTGGAAATCAACTCTGTGCTAAATTTGGCATTTCTGGTTCAAATACTAAACTATTAGCACAAAAAGCGCTCCAAAATGAATTACATCACACCGTGCCAATATCGTTATACCGCCCTTACGTCATTATTTTAGATGACAACTAATTTAATGACCAGGCGACTCAAGGTTATTTAATCAACGCAGATTGTCCTTAACTATTTTTTGCACCGAAGATAAATACCCCGCAATAGTTTACTTTGAGTTGTTATTTAGCAGCGCTTATTTAATGAGTAATTTCACCGTTTTATTTGCCGCAAAATACAAATTAATTAACAAACTATTACAATATAAGTCTCAACATGTGGTAATACGCCCATTTTTAATATTATTTAAAAGTAAGTACATATTAACACTTAAATACGTTGTGATTGATGGCTTTACCACTTTGTTGTCATTACCTCCTTAAGGACATCATGATCTAATTGCAATTCAGCATACATTCGTTTTGAGCTGTTATTCTCGGCTTCTAACTGTTTTACCTTTGATAGCATCGATACATCCATGGCGCCATATTTTGCGCGCCATTTATAAAATGTCGCACTGCTAACACCATTACTCCGACATACCTCAGTAATTGGCATACCATTTTCTGCTAATTTTAAAATAGTTACTATTTGTAATTCGCTAAATTTTGAACTCTTCATTATTCATACCCCTTTTATGTTAGCCATTATTGTAAATCTCTCTACTTTAGAATGACATTATTTTTAGGGGGTATTACCATCCAACTTCACCATTGCTTCAGTTGTTATATTATGTTTATTTGCCATTGGAAGTATGACACGCATACGCTAAAATAAAACCACGCGCGATGGCGTGGTCTAAAAAAAATGGAACAAACTACTATTTAGCTTCTTTGAGCGTATATACCATATGATCCAATGGTCCCTCATAATTCCATGTAAAATTAATGTTACTACTTGGGAAAAGTAACTTATCTAATTTTACACCCGTATTATCTACCGTACAATCATTAGTCATACATTGTGGGGCTGCATAAATTGGTCGAACTTGTGCAGCATCACTATATATCTCAACCCACGTACGCATCGCCCAAACATAAGAATTACCATCAGCCGCAGTATAACGCATGTATGTGAAATAGTTACCGTTAGTTATAACATAATGCTCTCTTGCGATATAATATTTCACTCTATATAAATCTGGAGCTGTTTTTGCAAAAATTTGGCGTTCATATGCTCCTTCATAGTTTTCCTGTGACGTTGTTCCATTATTAGGATTAGCCAAAGTTCCATCTAAACTAGGAGTAAATCCACCAGAGTGGATCACCAAATTACCAGATGAATTTTTAAAATCAGCAATAGCAAAATCATACCACTCAAGTTTTTTTGTCCCAGCAATTAAAGTAGCATCAGCCCAAGGAAATGCTTCAACAGCACCATAATTATTACGATCTTTTACAACTCCATTGCTATCTTTTGCGGTAAAGAAGCGCTCAGGAACAGGCACGCCCATCACATTGACAAAATTACTATCAATTTCGGCATTACTAGCATAACTAACCTGGCCACTATCACGAGTAGGTTGTTGATAGGCGTATTTAGATTTAATTTCATTACCAGGATTATAGCCACCACGACCATAAATAACTTCTAAATAACGCTTATCAGCCTCAGCATACCAAGCTGTAACTTTAAATCCTTTACCCATTAAGTTATTCGCAACAGTATAAACCGGTTCACCGTCTTTAATTGGTCTAACAATCGCCGTTTTAGGATTCATTTGTTCAATATTTGTAACCCAATTTGTAAAGTCATCCGCAGGAATTGTGAGTAAACGTTTTTTATCTGATCGAGCATCCATGTCATAAACTTTTTTTATGTCGTTATAAGCATATGACATTTGTTTTTCAAGAATAATATTTTTACTATACATCGCAATTATTACTGCATTACATGCGGATCTAATTTCAAACACATCACCAGCTATGTTATTCGCATTACCGCAAACTTGATCTACTTTACTAGTTGTAAAATGTGACGATAAGCCTAAATCAACCATTGCTTGATATTCACTATTGTCATCATATAATGTATCCAGAAATCCTTTTAAATCAGGATTTTTGGCAATTGCCTTGTTCACACTACCAAATGAATTTACTAAATCAGTAAGTGAATTGTACTGTTGCCCATTAGGACCTCTAGAAGTTAGTAACGCACTTTGATATTGAGTAAGCCAAATATTAAATTGATTATCCAGTTCATCAACTTTATTTTTTTGTTCTGATAACTTATCTTTATTATAGGTTTGTTCAAAAGCTTTTAACTGATTTTCTAAACCCGTAAGCTGCTTCTTAATTTCACCAAGCCCTACATTCACGCGACTAAATTGATTTGCCATATAATCTTTTATGTCAGCATCACCACTTGGACATGATGCATCTCTGGCGGTAGTCGCCGCAACTTTAATTACATCGCCAATCATCGGTATCATTGATAATCCATCCATAGCGGTTCTTAATGACTCAGCACAAAGCGGACTATCTTGATTCTCACCTGGAGGCTCTGATCTAACAGAAGGTGATGATTTCAAAGCTACTTTCTTAGTTGCCAATTGTGAATTTTTTACCCTAGCAGGTTGATTCTTCGTTAACCGTTGTGAGTCTGAATTAGCAGGAATAGATTTATTTTTAGCAAACTGGGTAATTAATGCATTAATTACTTTCGTCTCTTGTGGCGTATTATCTTTTGCATTACCCATTAAATCAAGGTAGTAATCAGCTAACTCTTGGTAAGGCGTTGCATTCAGCGAAGTAGTTACAATATCATTATCAACTCGATTATAAGTAATTTTAGGATTTACCAAACGAATTTTACTTAACACATAGACACCTAAGTCATCCATACTTGCACCAATATTGTATAACGGAGCTTTAGCGGGAACATTATCTGCCATATATGCAGCAACTAATTGATTTTTGTTATCATAAAAAAAGAAGGTATTACCTTTTACCACTAAATTACGCGCGACTCCTAACCAACAAACAGCCCCTGCAGCACAAGTTTTACCTTTGGTACTAGTATATAAAACTTTTCCAGTTTTGTCCTTTAAAACTGCTGAAGCTAAAATACTATTCGTATTATTTACTACCCCAACTTTTAATTTAGCAACTTGCGGTTGTATTGCATTGGCCTTTGCTTGACGTGCTCCTGCATTACCAACTGTATTAGGATTACCATCATCACCAGTATTCTTGCCCCACAAGCCATCCCAAAATGAAGCATGGGCATTAAAAGCAATCGCTGAGCATAGCACCGCTAATAATAGTTTTGGTTGATTAAATTTTTTCATTACATACCTTTATATAACATTGAGAAATTAAATTATTAGATCGCAGAATATCACCTTACAGAACATCATTATGATGTATTTTTGCTTTTAGAACAATAGATATTTTTGTCTATTGCTCTAAAACTATGCCGCAACTTTATTCACATAACCATTGCTAAATGTATTCTCATCCACCCAAAAACCTTCAACGTAGTACAAATTAGCACTATCAGTAGTTAAGTAATCGCAAGAAAAATAGTCTAATTTAGCTTGGTTGGTTAAAACCTGCCAATTATTTGCTGCGGTTGAACCAGTTGGTAAATATAAAAAATCAGATTCAGCACAAGCATAAATTTTATTATTCACGTATGCCATGTCATTAATTGTTACATTTCCAGCTCCAAATTGATTCGCCAAAGCACCACCAGCGCTACCTTCTGGAACAACATAAGCGGTGGTAGCAAGAACAGTCCGATAAGTAGCAGGATCAATCTTATTCGTTTGATGACTAAAATATAAATTACCACTTGCATCAAAATCCTCAACCACCGCTGGACTTTCTACAAAATAATTAGCCGTACTTTCAACCACATTACCTCCCAAAGTAATAGTATATAAAGTTCCGCCATTTGGGTTAGAGGTATAAAGTTTATTTGCACGATAAAGAATTTTGTTAAATGCTCCTAGATATGGCAATTCAATTTGCGTCGTTGTCCAAATTTTATCTTGGGTTTTATATTGCATCAAATAGCCTACATTTGAACCGACCTGTTTACCCAAAGCATAAATACTCCCACTGCCATCACTCACTACCTGCGAAGTTACAATAATGTTTGCTGGCATCGTAAGATTACAATTAATATCACCAGGAACTTTATCTACACTAATCGAACATAATCTGCCAAAATTATTCACACTAAATACAGATGTAGTTGCCGAATCATAAGCTAGTCCACTAATTGAGACATTGGATGTATTTTGTACGCTAGAATCAGAAGAATTACTATTATTACTTCCATTACATCCAGCTACAAATGCTGCGATTAGTAACGAACCTAAAGCCAGAGTTGATTGATTAAACTTATTTTTCATGATTAAAACCTTTAAATCTGTAATTAAATTGGATTAGTAACAGCAATAAACTGTACGCTCTTGTTTATCAAGCCATCTTTGCAGACAAAATTACGCGTATCAGATGATTTGTCGTCATTCGTAGCAGGAAAACAGCTGTTATAACTACCCCAAAATAAGTCAATATCTGGTATATCAAATTGAGCTACAGATTTATCTGCATTATAGTAAACTGTTGCAGCAAGTCCAGCTCTTTCAAGATATTTGCTCGATGTACCAGCAAGCGTTGCATATGCACCGTGAAATGAGACAGGAACAATAAATGTAGGTATGTTGTTATACGTGTAATACCACGCGCTATTCAAAATGGCATATTTTGCACTATCAAATCCAAAAGCACTCGGGTTACTTTTAATTGTGGTCGTTAAACTCGCAACAATTGCTGGACAGCTTGCCGCATTAGCATTAAAGCAATCAACGGATACTTTATTTATACAATCGATTCTAGCTTGCAATGTTTTGATTTGTTTTGTAATATACGTTTTCACATCCGCTTGCAATGGCAATGAATTTTGCTTATAGTTATTTAAAAACATGATACGCGCTTGTGATAAATTAATCTGATTAATAATGGTATTTTGAGCACTTTGTGTTTCAGATGATAGTGGCTGTGGCGGTGGAACACTAATACCTAATGAAGCATATGTACTAATTGTCGGTTCAAAATAATATAGATTATTTAAAATCATTTCGTTATTCTGTTTCACCTGTGTTGGAAGTGTTACTGCATAATTAATTATTGCATTAATTATATTCTCACAGCCCGAAGATTGAGCCAATCCACAAGCGGTTGCGTAATAACTCTTTGAGGTCGGATCATACCCTAAAATCTGATTTAAACTTTCTGGAGTACCACCATTTTGTAATGCAGAAATAGAGACGATTGCATTTTTAGTAATTTTCGAAGCTTCCGTACTAATTGTCCCATTTATGTTTGCTAGTGGTGTTTCACCAATACTCGCATTATATTCTGCAGCAAACTTATTCGCATCTTCTTTATTTTGAAAAGTTACTTTTACGTTTACCGCCAAAACAACTCCAGCCCGTAAATTGCTAACATAAGAGTCTCCACAGGTTTGTAAAAATGCGGCTTGCCCTACTGCCAAAGCATTTTTACCATTCGTGCTTAAATTTGCGTCGCCGTATGTTGTAGTAAATTTAGCATCACTGGAATAAGTATAAAGATAGTTATAATTATATGAATACTCGGTGTTTTTAGCATTTGCCGAGAACGAGGCATTTGCATTTGCTGTAATTCCATACGATTCAAGACCAGGTAAACCAACCTTAGTGCCTAAGTTAAAAACTGAATTTAACTCAACTCCAGATACCGTTGAACCAAGAGTAAATCCAGCTTGTGGAGCTGTTCCAATACTTGAATTAGTCGTATCAATACAAATAGTCGTACTAGTTGGCATACTTGTAGCATAAAACGTTGGCGCACCTAAGACTGCCCAGTTGGGATTAACCGCACTAGCTAGGGATTTAGGTTTACTAATTGCATATGCGGCTGTACTAAACGCTCCAACACAGACTAGCACACCTGATATATACTTTAATGATTGACGTTTGACACCCATTTAGAATCTCCAAATAAATTGATTTCTTTTTTACGTTAGAGATTCTAACAAAATCCTAAAATATACACAATAGATATTTTTGTCTATTGCATTAGTAAATTTTGTGACAAAAAGCAACACACCTCAAAGCATCATTAACTAAGCTCATAACATTAGACTACAGTCATCAATATTATCCACCACTCCAGCATCGATGCATATTTAAACGCATACCCCCATAACTCATAAACTCAAAACAAAGAATTATCATAATAACCAGTGGCGCTATTAACCTTAACACAAAATAATTATATAACGTTACTTTGTGTTATCATAACGTTAACATAACTTTATAGTAAAAGAGCAAGCTTAATGTTAACTACCGATGAAAAACAAGACTACCTAGAAAACGTTATCATTCCTCAGTTTACACCGCTCATAGAACAACAAATTTATTCGGTAATTTTTGATTTTAATTTAGCGATTCGGATCTGCACGACATGTTCAGCTAACTCGATTGGTTTTACAACTTGGCAAGAAACTATTGGATTATCTTTTGGCAATCATCAAGATGTTGATCTGGGATTAGAAATATTTGCAGCACAATACACTGAAAAATTTGTTGAATACATTCACCAGTACTCTCAAAAAATTTATGAGGTACAAAAACTAGTTTTCACAAGTAAAACCGTCATTAGTTTTATTGATCTGTTACCTTATAAAGGACATTTTCAATCCTACTTAGTCACCTACGTACCAATTTTCCACCCCACGGGAGAAGTAATCGCTATTCAAAGCTATGCCACTCATTCGCGTTTTTTTAGTCACCATGAATACCTCAATCTCTTAGTTGAAGATAAATTTGAGCAAGGTAATCCTAATCTAGAAAAGTTAACCCCTCGCGAAAGTGAAATAATGTTTTTACTTGCGAACGGTTTATCGCAGGATCTAATTGCTCAAACACTTAAAGTCAGCCGAAGTACGATCGCCAATATTATTGCCAATCAACTTTGCGCTAAATTTGGCATCCCTGGTTCAAACACCAAATTATTAGCTCAAAAAGCGCTCAAATATGAATTTCATCAAACCGTACCAGCCTCTTTATATCGCCCTTACATCATTCTCTTAGATGACAATTCATTAAAAAATGAATAAAAACAATAAATCCCAAGTGCCGATTTTAATTCGAGCGAATTGAAATTATCCACATTCCCAATAAATCTAACTAAACAACCTTAAAACTAATTGTACCCAATTGAGAAAAGTCAGCGCTAATTTCATCACCAGACTTAATAATTAATGCATCAGTAATTGCCCCAGTAATAATGACTGATCCGGCTGCTATTTTCATGCCTCGTTGATGAAGCAACTTCGCTAAGGCAATAATCGAATTAACTGGATTAGCCAAAACTGACGAACT
>JAIETT010000256.1 GCA_019744945.1 Burkholderiales bacterium | reverse complement strand
TTATAACTACCGTTACTTTCAAAAACTGAAATATAGCCACCATGTAAATCACAACTAATGTTTGTTGCACCATTTAAAGGTGCCGTACTACCATCTGCACAAACCAGCGCGCCAGCTTTTCCATCAGATGGAAGTGCTGCTGCATCAACAAACCCTGACAAATTTGGTGCTAAATTAGCTTGCGTCTGACCAGCTTGTGTATTAATTTGACTATTAAAAATAATTGATTCGGCATAAGAATAGATTAACTTAGTATAGTCACTACAATCTAAACCATAACCGTAATTACCAGTTTGATACGCTTGAGATGAATTAGAATTTCGCCAAGCGGATGCAGATTCAATTCCAGAACCAGAATAATTCCAGCGAATAGCACTCTCTGCTGGCACTGGGGGCATAATATCATTATTTAGGCTACAGGACTCAAAGCTCGCTTGTGCACTTGGGTTTAACGTTGTACCATTTAATTCATATGCTGGATACCAAGTTGGAACATGATGATGACAATAGTTAACTCTCTGATTAATCCAATATGTTGCTGCGCTTAACACGCGCATTTGGTTCCAAGATAAGCTACTTTGACACACACTTAAATCACTCGGAAATGGAAGCGTTGCCAATGCAGGACCCCAAATATAATCAAACGGTGTGGTACCTAGATCTACACCTGCCAGTGCGCTAAAGTTAGCCACATTCTGTGCACAAAAAATTGGTGTAGAACTTGACTCAGTTGCAGAGGCACCATTATTACAAGAAACTAAAACACTGCTACTGAGTATTACCAATCCGCAAATTAAATTTAATCTGTATTTCACAAACTTATCTTTCATTAAAGAAAATATCAAGCATCTAAAATCTACAAAACCCCGCTTATAATAGCGGGGTCAATCACAAAGGGTTTTTACAATTTAGAAGTTATATTGTACACCAACTAAAGCTTGATTGGCATTTCCTGATGTAACACCTGAGCTACCAAGCGGAATATAATAGGTATCTTCAACTCTTAAATCAAAGTGACGGTCTAACTTAAATGAGCCACCAACTGAACCTAAGCCGACCATACTATTTCTGATCCCTGAACTATTTGCAAACCATGATGGCCCACTATTTTGAGCACCATTATAAGTATAAGTGCTAAATCCAGCTCCAAGTCGACCATATAAGGAGAATACATCCGACAGTGGTATGGTTCCTTTAATCGCCATATCAAAAATCATTTGTGCAGTATCTGCTGCATTGTATTGTTGACCAGCCAATAGAGCCGCCCCACCCTCAAGTGCAAAAGCACGATTAAAATTATAACCAGCATTAAATGAACCCGCAAAAGTTCCATTTGGTAAAAACTGCTGTGAACCGTAACCAGCATTTATATTAACATAGACACCAGACCCGTCATAAGGTTCATTAACTGGCGCTTTAATTGGTGCAGCAGCAACAACTGGGACGACGGCGGCAACAGCTGCTGGAGGCATAACCGCTAAACTTGTAACCACAACAACAACTCGACGATCAGGAGCGGTGCACTCGGCTAATTTAGCTTGTTTAGCTTCACGCTCACTTAACTCGTGCTTCCATTTAGCTTGTAATTGCACATTTGCATTATTTTTCGCTAAATCTTTCTTTAACCTTTCAATAACCCAATAGTTGTCTTTGCCTAACTCGCTAAAACAGCGTTCAGAAGCTAATGAATTTTGTGAGCCATGCCAAGCTACAGTCACTAATTTTGGATTAATGTTTTTAGCAAGCAAGACCTGCTTAACATTTTCTGCTCTCTCTTGTGCTAGTTTCTGATTTTTTACTACAGGACCAAGCTTATCTGAATAACCATCTATAGTTATTCTTGTAATATTAGATTCATTATTTATATTATTTAGCTGTTGTTGTGATGCTGCATTTATTTTGACACTATCAAATTCAAACAAATAAGTAGTTGTAGTCTCGAGATTACCAGCTAGCGCTGCGGAAGTATAGGCACTAAATGCCAAGGTTAAAAATATACTCTTCTTCATAATTCCTCTTTCTTTAGTTCATTTAATTATATAAATCTAGCGATAAACGGATTTTAATTCATAAAATGCTCAATGTATAATGTTAACTTACTTAATATATTTTACAGATTAAAATTCTCGTATTGGTACAAAACTGCACCTCAATAAATCTTGCAGCAATTATACCATTAAAGCAAAATATTTCACTAACAAACCGAACTAAAGCCCTAATTATATTTAACAAGGTGTTGCATAAATACACAATAGCCATCCCTGTCAAATTACGCGCATCAAACACTATAGTTAATAATAGATAAACTACCCCAATATGATAAAATATATCTATTGTAAATATTAAAATTATCACTAATAAATTCATACTCGCAAGATATTAGAGAAAATCGTTAAACTCTATATAACGAGACGTTACACAAAGAAGTCATTATCAGACCTGTTATGGTACGTTGGCTATAAAACATTACGTGGTTGATCGCTCGTTACGAAACAACAGGTAAGTTGTAAATTCCAGAATCTGATACAGTTAAACACAGAAGACTCTATAAAATAGTATAGATCAACGGCTAATAATGTTTTTAATGCAGAGCAGGCTCCAACTCATGAATCAAATATCCAACAAACTAGTTGAGCAATTAATTTATTCCTCAGATCATCCAGCGCACTTAAAAGACATGAGTGGGAAATATCTGATTTCTAATGCTGCAAATAATGACTTATTTGTGGGTAATGGAGTAAGTAGTGTTATTGGTCACACAATTTGGGACTTAAATGCTTATATGGAACCGTTGTGGGGAAGTATGGCTCGGGATATTGAAAAAATTGAATCCAATTTGAAAGCAACCCAACAAGTGTATAGCAAAAATCAATATCCATTTTTAAATGTGCATGGCTTTATCGTGGTTCAATCAGTTAAAAAATATCCAATTTTAAATGCAAA
Source organism: Burkholderiales bacterium (assembly GCA_019744945.1). GTDB lineage: Bacteria > Pseudomonadota > Gammaproteobacteria > Burkholderiales > UBA11063 > Aquella. The sequence continues at coordinate 5,885 of JAIETT010000256.1, read as the reverse complement.
CAACGTAGTCAAGAGTATTTTATCCATCGGTGAAATCATTACTCAACAAATAGACCTCTTTGAATTATTTAAATTATATTTGCAATTCTGCTCTAACAAACCTAGCGGCATACAAAAACTTCTAGAGCATCTCAGCATCTTCAATGATTTTTATGAATTACCCACAGCAAGAGAAATTAGTATACTAATCGCTAAAAAATATTATTATCATCCCAAATTAATCGCCTCCAATTTAGCTATTGAAACTAAAACAGTTGAGTCGCATTTATATAAAATTAAGCTAAAGTTAAAGCGCGATCTAAACTCAGTTGTGCTCGCTATGAGATTAAGCTCTAAAGAACAAATTTAGACTGAATAAACTGTGTTTATTACTTATTACGCGGGTGGTAAATAATTAACATTTGCCCAATTAACGCAATCGCGGCAGTGAATCCAGATAAATTAATCAACATTGTTACAGAGATTTTGGCACTGAGTAAGATGCCACCAAGTATAGCTCCAACTGCGCCCCCTAAATAATTTATGGAACTATTTAACGCTACGGCCGTTGCGGCATGACGTGGTGCAACATTTATTAGTGCGTGTTGTTGTGGCGTTTGCGATGCCCACCCCATAATCCCCCATACTAAAAATGGAATAGAAGAGATGATGGAGTGATTAATTGTAATCGGAATTGCAAATAATGCAAATACTAGTAAAATCAATATAAATATCATTACAATTCGTGGAGCGCGCGTTTTATCAATGATTTTTCCAACTGCAAAACTACCAATCATTCCACCGACACCCCACACCCAAAAATATTCAGTTAAGCTGTAGCTAGCATGTAGATTAATAACAATTAATGAAATAAAAGTATAAAGACCAAGACTAGCAATTGCTGTTAGAAAAGAAATTCCTACTATGACTGCAACCTTGTAATTTTTTAGGATTGAGATTCTTTCAATCAATGTCGGTGGGGCTGGCGCTTTTATTTTTGGAAATTTAAATTGTAGCGCAAGCATTCCAATAACGCCAAGTGCAACGATTAACCACAAAGTTCCCTGCCAGCTAATTTTTGTGGCGATAAATAATCCTAATGGCACACCTAACACTACGCCCATACTCATGCCACCGAGAGCTAAACTAAGCGCGCTGCCTTTTTGTGCGGGTTTTACTAAAACAGCAGCGCTTACAACCGCTAAAGGCGAGTAAATCCCAGCACCAATACCAGCGATGCCGCGGCTTATGATTAGTAACGTAAAACTAGTTGACAGAGCGCTAAGTATATTACCGCAAGTAAAAATGAGTAAGGCAAGTAGTAAAATATTTTTTATTTCTTTGCCTGATAATAAAGTGGCACAAATAGGCGCAGATAACGCATAGCACAGTGTAAATGCGGTCACGGCTTGAGCCGCTGATGCAATGCTTACATTTAAATCTTGACTAATAAATGGGAGCAATCCAGAGATCACAAAGGCATCCAAACCTAGAGCGAACATACCTACAACAAGTAATAGTATTTTTTTCATTTAAGCTAACTCCTCTAAATTACCGCAACATTAAATCATACAAGCCTTTTTTATTTTCAGAAAAAAAACACGCACTGTATAAATTAATTTCATTGTATGACGTCTATGTTTATGCGGTTGAAGTCAAGAGGTTAACTTTTCTGCGCTCAAAAATCATCAGTAAAAAATACTGGTGTATTTATACCAACCTCAGATAATTAAGCGAATTAATAAATCGGCAGTGCACGACTCTCAATCACTTTATTCAAAATAAAGCTCGAGTGAACCCCAGCCACACCACTAATTTTGGTGATTTTACCAACTAAGATTTTATGATAATGTTCTAAATCATTAACAATGATTTTCAATTGATAATCCGCTGCCTGCCCAGTAATTAATAAACATTCAACAACTTCGGCGATTGCGGTAATTTCTTGTTCAAATAAGTCAAAGCGCTCGGGAATATGCTTATCCATTGAGATATAGACAATTGCAGTTAAGCCCAACCCTAATGCCTTGGCATTCAGCACGCATTTATATCCTGAAATAATTCCAGATTCTTCAAGGGTTTTGACCCGTCGTAAACAGGCTGATGGCGACAAACCCACACAATCAGCTAAATCTTGATTAGTTATTTTTCCATTATTTTGTATCACACGTAAGATTTCTTTATCATATGAATCGAGAGTCATTGCAACATTCTTTCTCAAAATAAGTTAATTGCACAATTATATATCAAAATAGACCAATAAATAGATAACTTCGCAATAATATTTTTGTGCAACTGCGTTAAAATATTGGTATAAGAAATAGGTTACCAAAGATGCTTTAATGCTGCTACTTGATTGATCAGCAATTAGCTAAGTTAAAAAACACTCGCCGCCTAAATCTCTCGCTTTAGATTAACAATTTTACAGGACAATACAAGTGTTTAACTCATTAAAGCATTGACAAAGAGCCCCAATTACACGTAAAATAACTGACTTATTTATTTGTGTACATTAGTAACCTGTCAAACCTAACACAATTAGGCAATATCCTAATCTATAAAGTTATTCCGCAAACCAGCTTAATTTTAGACTAACACCAAGCCGAGTTTGACAAAACTACGCCGCTAGTGCTCTAGTTCTTCAGAATAAGCATGTGAAATCACTCAGGTAGGTTACACATAAGGTAATAATTTTATTTATAAAAAAGCTTAACCATGAAACAAAATATAATTAATAAAATTTGGCAACGCCACGTAGTGCAAAGCCAAGCTAATTTCCCTGACACACTTTACATTGATCGAATCCTCTTGCATGAAGTAACTTCGGCACAAGCTTTTGCTGAATTAAAACAACGCAATATACCAATTCGCAATAAACAAAATTTATTAGCTACCATCGATCACTCAATTCCAACCGATAAAAATCGGGCCGTAATTAGTGATGCAATTGCGCGGACACAAGTTGATACGCTGCGTGCAAATTGCGCGGCTACAGGTGTAACTATTTTTGACATTGAAAGCCAACACCAAGGAATTGTACACGTCGTTGGACCTGAATTAGGTTTTACCCTGCCTGGGACAACCATTATTTGTGGCGATTCACACACTTCAACTCATGGCGCATTTGGTGCACTCGCTTTTGGCGTTGGAACTTCAGAAGTGACTCATGCAATGGCAACGAGTTGTATCCTCCAAGATCGACCAAAAAGTTTTAAAGTTGAGTTCAAAGGTTTACCGAATAAATATTTCACTGCCAAAGACGCGGTGTTAAAACTAATTGCAGAAATAGGAATTGGTGGCGGACAAGGTTCGGTAATTGAATATGTTGGTGAATATATTCGTTCGCTTAGCATGGAAGCTCGCATGACCATTTGCAATATGTCAATTGAATGTGGTGCACGCGCGGGCTTGGTTGCTCCCGATGAAACTACGTTTGCCTATCTAAAAGATCGTCGTTATGCACCTAAAGATGCCGCATGGGATCTCGCTCGACAAGACTGGTTAAGCTTAGTCAGTGATGAAAATGCCGAATATGATCAAGAGATTATCATTGACATTGCCAATGCAGGCCCAATGATTACCTGGGGAATTAACCCTGAGCACGCGATTGACTTAAATTCTGTCACTCCAAGTTTAGACGCGGGTGGCGATCGGGCAACTTTAGAAAAAGCCTATGCTTATACTGGATTACACGTTGGTCAATCATTGCTCGGAAAACCAATTGATTTTGCCTTTGTGGGCAGTTGCACCAACGGTCGCATTGAAGATTTGCGCGCAGTGGCTAAAATTCTAGACGGTCGCAAAATTGCCGCCAATGTAACCATGTATATTGTACCTGGTTCAGAACAAGTTAAAGCGCAAGCTGAGGCTGAGGGCTTAGATAAAATCTTTAGCGCGGCTGGAGCCGATTTCCGTATGCCGGGCTGTTCAATGTGTCTGGCGATGAATCCAGACAAAGTACCTGAGGGCAAACGCTGTGTGAGCACCTCCAATCGTAATTTTATTGGTCGGCAAGGTCCAAACAGCATCACTCATTTAGCTTCACCACAAACCACTGCCGCCAGTGCAGTTGCTGGCTTTATTACAACTGAGGAGCAGCTTTAATGCAACAATTTACTACTCTAACTAGTCCAATTATTCCATTGAATTTGGATAATGTTGATACCGATATGATTATTCCGGCGCAACACTTAAAAAGTGTGAGCAAAGAAGGTTTTGGGCAACATGTGTTTTCCGCATTGCGTACAATGTACCCTGATTTCATTTTAAATCAACCAGCTTACAACACAGGTAAAATTCTGGTATCCAAAGCCAATTTTGGCTGTGGTTCATCGCGGGAACATGCGGTATGGGCAATTCAACAATACGGCATACAAGCGGTCGTGTGTAGTTCGTTCTCAGATATTTTCTTTAATAATGCCGCCAAAAATGGTTTATTGTTAATTAAGTTACCTGAAGCTACCGTGGAAAAATGGATTAATGCCGCGCTTGCCGATAGCAGTTTAGCCATGACTATTGACTTAGCCGCACAAACCATTCATTTCATTGATGAGAGCCAAAGTTTTGACTACGATACTTTTCGTAAACACTGCTTATTGAATGGCTTGGATGATTTAGATTATTTACTTTCACAAGAAAAAGAGATTACAGCATATGAACAAAAAAATCGCAATATTAGCCGGTGATGGCATCGGTCCTGAAGTAATGGTTCAGGCACAACGGGTACTCGATACAATTGCTCGCAAATTTGGTCACACTTTTGAATACACTGAGGGCTTAGTTGGTGGCGCGGCTTATGATGTCTATCAAGATCATTTACCACCAGCCACAATTGAAATTTGTAATCAATCTGATGCTATCTTATTTGGATCAGTTGGTGGCCCTGTGCATTTGTTAAACGAACCGAAATGGGCGAATAGCGAAGCCAAATCAATTTTAGCGCTACGTAAAGCGTTTAATTTTAATATTAATTTTCGCAAAATGGCACTTTATCCTGAGATCGCTGCCTTATCACCGTTAAAACCAGCCTTATTGGCTAATGGTTTAGATGTGGTGATTTTTCGGGAATTAATTGGCGATATTTATTTTGGTGAACATATTTTAGATCAAAAAGATGGCGAACGTCACGCATCGGATAGTGCGGAATACACCGAGAGTCAAATTCGTTCAATTGCCGAATATGCCTTTAATGTCGCACGCACTCGGGGTAAAAAACTCGTGTCAGTTGATAAAGCCAACGTCTTGGCAACCTCTAAATTATGGCGTCAAGTAGTCAGTGAAGTGGCTGCCAAAAATCCAGATATTGAACATAGCGATATGTTAGTGGATAATTGTGCGATGCAAATTGTTAAAAACCCAGCGCAATTCGATGTAATCTTAACTGCTAACTTATTTGGCGATATTTTATCTGATGAATTATCGGTACTTTCAGGTTCGGTTGGTATGATGCCATCGGCGAGCTTTAGTGCAAGTGGTTTAGCCCTTTACGAACCAGCTGGTGGCTCAGCTCCAGATATTGCAAATCTGAATATTGCCAACCCAATTGCACAAATTTTATCGGCATCGCTAATGTTAGCCTATTCATTTAATTTATTACCTGAATCACAAGCTATTGATGCAGCCGTAAAAGCCGCAATTGTAGCAGGCTATCGTACCAGCGACATTGCCACAGGTGATGCAAGCGAAAAAGTTGTCGGTACTAAAGAATTTACCGATCAAGTAATTGCGGCACTTGCCTAATTTAAGCTAATTTATTCAATAAGATTACGTTAGTTAGATTGATACAAGATTCAACTAACGTAAAAAGGAACTCAGATGTCAAGCAAACAAGTTTATATTTTGGATACCACCCTACGCGATGGACAACAATCGCCTGGTGCAGGAATGTCATTTGAAGATAATCTTCA
>JAIETT010000082.1 GCA_019744945.1 Burkholderiales bacterium | reverse complement strand
ATTTTCCTAACTTATTTCACAAAAGATGCAATTCTTCGAAGATTGTACAGCTACGTAGCATAGTAAAAAGTCATTAAGAAATAAATAATAATTTGTTATTTTCACCTGTGGATTAAAAATAATATAGTCTGTATCTGGTAAAATTGAGGCTAGAGACAACGAGGCAAATCCACCGGCAGACCCACCAATAACGATAAGTTTAATTGATAGTATTTTGGCAAGATGTTGCAATATTTGAGCAATTGAATTCATTAAACTCGCGCAATTTTCATCACCTAAAAACCACCCAACCTCTAAATCATTACTCAACAAAAATGCAGGATCAGAAATTGAAATGAGTGGCATTTTAGCTTCTCTTGCTATGTTTATTCCCGAGAAAAATGGTGCTACTTTCGACATACGTTCATTTACAGCACCACCAAACACCACTAAGCCACGTGATTGATTAGCTATAAATTTCAAACACTCTAAGCCATCAACAAGAATATCTAAATTTAATTTATCGGTTAACCTGATACTATGAATACCACAATCAAAATCCATGCTCTCACAAAAATTAGAAATTCCTGCGTATTTAAAAATTGCTCTCTGCCATAGTGACAAATCATAGTTACCTCTATGTTCAGTAATTAATGATGCTGAAGAATAAATTATCTTGCAATCATAGTCTTTCGTTTTAACAAAAACATTAACTTGCAGCACTCCACTATATGTTGACACATCAAATTCAATATTACTTTTTGATTGATACCAAATCTGCTCTCTTTTTACACCATTCACTAACAAATAATATGCAAACTCAAGCTCTCGACACCCTTCTAACTCGATGGTGACTTTTAACTTCCCTTCACATAGCTTCAATTTAATTTGCATTATACTATATACAAGCATTTGAATCATTGCTTGATACAATTGTGGAATATAATGGAAAGGTGAGCGCCCCCACTTATGACTTAAGTCAGGCTTAAGTAAATCTTTACCAAATAACAAAAATGAATCACTAGGAAACAATTGATTTAATCGATGATAACATTTCGATAAGAATTGATTATTTTCTTGTATATACTCATCGGTAAATAAGAATGTTTGCTCCTCTTTAAAAGGAAAAATCCATTCAACCTTATTAATTTTAACCTTATTTATTAAGTTATGTTCTTTTAAGATTGAATATAATCTATTTAGACCATTGATCCACAATTGTTCATATTCAAGACTTAATTTCTTAATAACCCGCCCTGATTTTACACCTTGACAAGCCTCTGCATATATGTTCGAATAAGTTATAAATTTATTTGGGGCAATTTCTAATAAATCAAATCTTTCATCAATTAAGTCAATTAATAAAAAATCAAAGTCAACGTTAATAATATCAACCAATAGTTGTTTAGTCATATCATTTTCAACCATTTTTCGCTGAAAATTTGATTTAATGTTACTCAACAATTTAGTATCTATGTCTATAGCTGACGAACCAATCGATGCAAGACTGGAGCGTGCATAATATCCGACCAACTCAAATTTATCTTGTGCTTCTGGAAAATTAAATGCATCTCTAGAAACGCAGCTACCATATATAAAAATTTTTTTCTTCAAAATTACTAACCTTACACCATTAACTTAAGTTCTTTAGCTATCGTTTGCTCAAAACCACTTTGTTTATTTACTCGTCGAGATCCTGCTCTAGATAATTCTAAAAATTTTTCTGGATTATTATATAAATACTCTACTGCATCAGCAATAGCTTGCGCATCCTCAGGTGGAACTACTATTGCACAACTATCATCGACAAATTCAGGAATTGCAGCAACATCAGTTGTAATTGCTACTAATCCAGAAGACATCGCTTCATCGCGAGAAACACCTTGTGTATCCATTCTTGTCGGACACATAAACACCCCAAATTCTTTATGAATATCAGATATTTCTTGATGAGTAATAAACCTATTAACTAATATTACATTACTATATTGCTTGATTGGCTGCGTTGTTTCATCAAATAAATCACCTGATCCATATAAATAAAATTCTAATTGTTTAAAATAATCTTTAGTTGAGAGTAATTGAATTGCTTTAACGGTCAAATCATTCGCATACACATTACTTACATACGGTCTAATGGATAATATTTTTAAACGATGGTTGGCTTGCTTTACTTGATAATCGAAAATACTACTATCGATAAAATTATGTATTACATCATACCTAACACTACTATGGTCAAGACCAATATCAAGCAATGAACTCTTCGCAAACCAGTTTGAAACGAATACTAAGCTCAAGTTAAAATGTTGCTTATGCAAGATCGGCAGCCAAAACTTCACACGCTGGGAACTTAATTTTTTCTGGCGGATAATTTCATCATTATTCATATGTGTCAATTGAAACTCACGCTTTTGCCACACTTGAATCTCTGATCCGTGCACCCATACAGTTACTTTAATTGTATCAATATATTTAACTAAAATTTTCCACATGTTTTCATCAAGTATATGCACCAGAACATGTTTATATTGACCGCTACGTAATGTAGCGTCCAGTAAATCAGCATTTCCAGAAACCACATCAATATCTTCAAACTCTCGATATGGGTTACCAGATTCATTAGATATTCTAAATATGTCAACATTTATACCAATATGTTTGTAGGCTCTCACACGAGAATGCAAAAACCCATAGCGATATAAATCATCGTATGCTGGATACTGTTTGGTAAGCACTAACGTTTCTGACTTACCTATAACTGTCGCAGGCAATAAACCATTACTACCAAGAATCAAAGCTTTAATTTTAATATTGCCATTCCCAACCAATTTAAATCCAAAACGAACTTTGCGACATTCATTTGGAATAGCTAGCGTATGCTCGCCTCCTGCATGTATCATGGAATGAGATATTTTGATTCCAGATTCATCTTGAAATTCAAATACTGTAGAGATTTCCCCTGCTACATCTGCAACCAGATTATAAACGCTATTTATCTCTAAATTAAGCTCTTCTCGCGCAAACACCTTATTTAAGTATAAATAAGCGTGCTTTTTGTCACCTAATTTATGACTAATTATTAACACATTAGCGTTATCCTCAACTTTAATTTTAGAAGACGCGGGCTTAGTGATTAAACTAAATAATTCCTTTGCTGATAATTGTGGAAGATTCTGAGCGTTAGTTGCTTTTGGTGCATCGCCAGCGCCTAAACTTTCAGCTACATGATAGACATCATTTAATTTTGCCCCTTGATTCGCAATATTGATATCATCCACTATCTCTAAGTATTGAAGGTGAGATGCATTACGACAGTAATTAAATTCATCGACTGCCAAAACTTGTTCTTCAATTGTTATATCATTACTAAACTTTACCTTAGTTAAATTTTCTCTTATAATACTGACAGCAACAAGTCCAGCGCGTAATTCAATCGTAGTTACATACTTATATTGGCTATCTGGATTAACAAGTTGAAGATTATAATTCATAAAATCATAATAGCAATACTTACCAAATGCTTTAGACTGGCTGTAGACAGGAACTAAAGCCAAATCCAGCAGGTAATTAACACCATAATAATCTTGGGGGTGAAGTACACCAACAAAAGCATTATCACATAATGCTAAATCATTATGCATAACTAGTTCGTCGCTATAATACTTGATGTTCATTTGCTCATCATTATGAGTTGCACTCGTTGTTAAAATCATTAACTGCTTATTACTATATGTTTGTTTTTTAAATGATCCAACAATGCTTTGAATTTCTTGCTCATCTTTTGCATGACTAATCAAAATAATCTTATTTTTTCCTTGACTTATCTCATTACTCTCAAATAATTTAGAATAAATATAATCCAGTCGTGCAGCATATGTATGCTCAGTCATTACCTTGCGTAACCCCTGCAGCCTGAATTTTCTATACATGATCTCATCATTACATAATTTATCCAACGATAGATTTAGTTGAGATTGCTCATCAGATGATATAACTAGATCGCCAAATAATGTTCTGACCCCACGAGAAAAATTACTCACAACAACGGTGTTAGATGCTAATAACTCAAAAACACGACGAGCAAACATTGATTGCGATTGCTTAATGGTATTCATATTGATACCATATCGATACCCTTTATACGCTTTATCAATTTCGCTAAATAGTAAATTCCCCAAAATATAACTTCGATATTGCGTTGGAAACGTATAATGCGGATGAGGGTTATTAAAATTGCGGTCGTAAATTTCAACTGGTTTATGATCTTTCACCGCATTAATTAATGCTGCAAAATCTCGCTGTCTTTGCGGATATTTTAGATAATAGGATCCAGCAAAATTAAATGCATCTTTACGCTCAAATAACTCGATCGGATTATGAAATTTGGGTTGTGCCGCAAAGGGTAATACAAAAACTCGCTCATGACCTAAATCTTGTTTATATTTTGGAATACAATCAACATCTGTAGTAAATACATAATCTACCTGTTTTGCAATCGCCTTAAATGTTTCATAATGAACAGGATCTTCTTTATTCCAGAATAAGCTCGGGATATTATTCTTTTTTCCCCATGCGATAATAGATTGTAACTCTGGAGCATTATTACTAACTTTAGTTTTCCATACCCCATTAACTCCCTGCCATGCTGATTCAATAAAAATCAGCTCTGGCTGAAATTCATTCAATTGTTGCTCAATATTTTCAGAGTGGATTTGTAGCACATCTGCCTCAGGAGAATAAGAACTGAATGTAAACTCATCCATAATAGATGCAATTTTTAATTTGGATGCTAACTTAATATTGGCTAATGTTGGAACAACAAATGTGACTTCTTCCGTTGCATTAACCTTAGTTACTTTTTTTTATTAAATAACTTCTGAAAAATATTTTTGTTAGCCCAAGACAACTCTTCTTCTAATTGATTGATCTTATCCTTATAACGAGCTTCCCTAGCAACCATGCCCACATAGCGAGCATTCAGTCCATCACATTGCTCAGTTGATTTCTTATAACGAGCAGCCATACCTTCATACTTCTGCTCATTACTCAGATTAGAAGCCTCTAGGTCTTTAATTTTTTTTGCCGATTGCTTAATCTGTATTACTAAACCATTAAGTTTTTCATCTTTGCTCTTATCCCGAGCAGCCATACCTTTATATTTAGACCGTAGATCATCCAACTCAAATAACTTCTCCCCCAACATTTCTTGAGCTTGATGAAGTTGAAGTAAAATAAGCTCATTTTCTTCTACAATTACCTTTTTATCCTCCAACTGCTTAGATAATTCTACTTTCGTATTTTCCAAATCAGTAACTAATGAGGCTTTCTTTGCTAACTCTGTAATTACATTTTTATTTTTTAAATTTTCTTTTTCTAATTGCTGTAAGTTATTTGAGACTTCATTAAACACAGCTTGCAACTCATTATAATCTGCCATTATTTTATTTTTTTCTGTATCAAAAGCAGCCAGCAACTCACTGTATTTTTCTAAATCAACAGCAAGAGTAGTTAAATTAAGCGTTGTCGTCACTACCAGTTCCTTTTTAAAAATTATTTCATTTACTTATATGTATAGATTCAGTACTTTTTTAAATTTAAAAGACTATTTTTTAAGCCAGAATTAAGACATATTTCAACGAAATTCACAAAAAATTTCTTTGATCTCATAATCCAAAATTGATAAGGACTAACTGAAAAGTTCGCTGAAAAAACTGCAATACCCCAGTAACATAAATCATCATAATTAATCACTTGATTTTCATCGATAAGCATGGTTTTATTTAGCATTGTATCTATAAAGTTATTTTTATTGAACCAACAAATACCTGTATTTAACTCAGATGAAATTGAAGCTAAGATAAAATTGATAAGATCTGGGGAATAGTACTCAAGCACAGGCAAGTTAATCCAATACACAGCACCATAGGTTATTTTCAATTGCTGCAAGACTCTCAAAGAGAATAACTCATTAGAAATGCTATCAGCCAAGTAGAGATTAACATTTACACTCTTATTAATTTTTACTTGCTCGTAAACAGATTTTTCCTCGGTAAAGACGTTTATTATATCACATTGTCGGCTTAATAAATCCAATGACTCCAGCAATACATGATACGAGTGCTCTTGATTTATCGCAAAATTAAGTACCACAGGATATTTAGGATTTGCTAGTTTCGACATATCCGTTGAAACATTAACTTTGTCACGAATTGAGGGGAAGTCAAAATAACTCGCACACTTATCCGCAGATGTTTTAGAATAAAGATCCTTTGCGGCTTTAATATACTCCTGCCGTACAATTGATGATTGCTGTGTTATATTAGTTTCTGTAGAACAGGCAATCATATCCACAAATAACGAATTACTTCTGACTAAAGCAAAATATAGTGGCAGCAATAACTCACCATACAATTCTTTGCCTATAAATGTTCTAAACCTCCAATTAAATTCATCATCAGAACCTTTAATAGTTGGATTAAAATAACCAATTTGTGTAAAAACACTCTTATGAAATCCTAACACAATTAAACCAATTTTACTGACATAATTATTTACACGAACAATCTGATCGTGCTCATTAACTCTCGCATATTCACAACGGATACCAATCCAATTGTGCTTTAAAATTTTATGCATACATAGATTAATACGCTCTTCATGACTAAAATCATCGCTATCTTGAAAAAAAATATAATCCCCTCTAGCTTCCTTTATTCCATAATTTTTGGCAAAATAAGTTCCCAAATTACAACTAAGGCACAATAACTTCAAATTAAAATCTGAATAATTTTGCTGATAATCTTTAATAATTTGCAAACTATTGTCACTGCTCGCATCATCAACCACAATCACTTCAAGCCTAGAATAAGTTTGTTTTCGTAATGAATCTAAGCATCGCTTAATATACAACCCAGTGTTATGAGTCGTAACCACTATCGAGACTAATGATAAATTACTATCCCAGCTAGGATTACCGTGCTGACTGATATAATTACTAATCGGATAACCTAGATTGTCAATCGTTAATTTACTCACATCATCAATACCGTATATAACTCTCTCACACTCTTGTAAATTTGAACATTGAGCATTTGTCAGCAACTGACTACTTCGAGAATTGACCAAACTATACTTATCTAATGCTGATTTGTATTCGCCTTTTGCGAAGAAATTATCTGCTAAAATAAGAGTTTTTTTCAAATTATGCAATTTTTAGACCTTTATTATAACCAATCCAATAACTAATTAACATCTCTAGTCATAGCATCAACTATTTAATCTTTACAAAATAAATCACGGGTATAAACTTTTGCTTGTACATCGCTGATTTCATCCATTATACGATTCGCAACAATAACATCTGCGATTTGTTTGAACTCATTTAAATTGTTAATTACTTTGGAACCAAAAAAATTATCTTTTTGCAAGACTGGTTCATAAACAACTACCTCAAGACCATTCGCTTTGATCCGTTTCATAATCCCTTGAATCGCTGAGGCTCTGAAATTATCCGAACCGTGCTTCATTACTAAGCGATAAATTCCTACAATTTTTGGTTTACGCGCCAAAACTTGCTCGGCAATAAAATCTTTACGTACTGAATTAGAGGTAATGATTGCCTGAACTAGAGTTTGCGGGACATTTTGATAATTAGCTAATAATTGCTTAGTGTCTTTTGGCAAACAATAACCTCCATAACCAAAGGATGGATTATTGTAATGACTACCAATACGAGGGTCTAAACACACACCATCAATAACCTGTTGCGTGTCCAAACCATGTATCGCACAATAACTATCTAATTCATTAAAATAGGCAACTCGCATTGCCAAATAAGTATTGGCAAATAATTTAACGCCTTCTGCTTCGGTTGAATCGGTAAATAAAACTGGCATGTTTTTATCAATTGCACCTTCAATTAATAAATTAGCAAACGTTTGTGCGCGTGATGACTTTTCACCAATAATAATCCGTGAAGGGTGCAGATTATCGTAGAGCGCTTTGCCTTCACGCAAAAATTCAGGAGAAAAAATAATATTATCAAGTTCAAATTTAACTTTAATACTTTGCGTATAACCAACGGGTACAGTTGATTTTATTATCATCACAGCATTAGGATTAATTGCTAACACATCATTAATCACCGACTCAATTGATGAAGTATTAAAATAATTATTTACCGAATCATAATCTGTTGGAGTTGCAATAATAACAAAGTCAGCATTTTTATAAGCTAGATCTTTATCCAAGGTTGCAATTAAATCTAATTTTTTACTCGACAAATACTCACTGATTTGATCATCATGAATTGGTGAAATACGTTGATTAATTAAATCAACTTTCTCAGATAGAATATCAAGCGCAACCACTTCATTATGTTGTGCTAATAATACAGCTAATGATAAACCTACGTACCCAGTTCCCGCTACAGTAATTTTCATATGAATACCTATTCTAATACAACAAAAAAATCAAATATCAATAATTCAATTTAAAGATTTATTAATATTTTTTCAAAATAATCAATCTGCTCACGAATATCAACCTGATGATTCCCAACAAATAATCCATTTCGATCAATTAACTCAGCATTAGTTAATTCTCCATGGATTTCATAATTGAAATACTTCATCACTTCATTCTTGGCAAAGTTACCTGCAACTATCGGACGACACTCAATTCCTGCATCCATTAGTTTCTTGGCTAATTCTTTTCTGTTAAGCTTAGAGCTTTCTTTTATTACTAGCGCAAAACCAAACCAACTGCTCTTACCAATTTCTTGTTGAATATAAAAATCTGGATGATCTGCAAATAATTTTTGGAAGTGCTCTGCATTATTTCGACGTTCTTG
>JAIETT010000298.1 GCA_019744945.1 Burkholderiales bacterium | reverse complement strand
ACTTCATCAATAGCTTGGCTGATCTCAGCATAATCTTTTAAGTTAACTTGTTTTAGGTCTAAAAATGGTACTTGCATGGTAATCTCTTAATTTAATAAAAATTTATAATATTGGTTATATTTTAACTGAATGTAATTAGTTTTTGTTAACTCAAAGTAATTATTTAATTCATCAGAATATTTATATTGCATTCCAAATCTTCGATAAAAATTATCAGCTACAAAATTATTAATTCTAACATCAATCTTACCTGTCACAAGGTTAAGTTCATTAAAAGCAAAATCAAAGCTTAAAATAGCACTTTCAATCGCTGCATATTTTGGTCGATTGTCTTCGCGGATAATCCAACTTCCCCAAGTAAAGGATTTATTTACATAATCAATATCATAAACCCGAACCAATCCAATATCACCAAGCTCTTTATCTACAATCACAAAATAATAATCACAGCCACGAACTTCACGTTGCTTATAATTTTTTAACCAATTTAACTGTTGCTCTTTATCATCATTAACTTGATTTAAATGTTGATTCAAATTTTGATTCAATCTAAGATTTAACAAAAAACCTACATCGGCTTCTTGAATTAAACGCAAATAAATATGTTTTGTTTGTAACATCTTACTTACATTCACTTTTTAATTTAGTTACTTCAGTTAAAAAATTCGCATAATCACGAATATAATCCGCCTCATCATAGTATGCATCCGCTAAAACCATTAGAACACAATCTGGTGAAAAATCAAACATTTCTCGCCAAATTAAGCCTTCAATATAGAGACCTTTAGTCGGTTCGTTCAAATTATAAATATTTTTATCCGCACCATCATCTAATAAAAACTTACAACTACCTTTAACACAAATTGCCAATTGTTTAAGATTCTTGTGTGCATGAAACCCACGACGCACTCCATCTGTAGTATCAAAAATATAATAAACTCGCTTGATGTCAAATGGAACATTATGTTCTTTTTCAAGCGCAATTAAACTCCCTCTTGCATCACCACGTATATCAAAGTTAATGATTTTGGTATTAATCTTCATCACTACGCTCTCTTCTTAATTAATATATATTTTAAACATTGCAAAGCTGGAATTAATAAACTGAATAATAAAATTCTTGGCAAAATATAATAACGATTTTCAACATGAAAGGTTAAAGAAATTACGACACTAATTAATAGCGCTGAAATAAATAATACTCGATAAAGCTGTGAGATATTTTTATTAATAAATAACAAAGCTCCCATAAAAACACCCACCAGAAGACATATCAATACTTTTGCATAATCCAATATACCAATATATACAACATTGCTTAGTGTTGGTCGGTCACCATGATAGATCATTAAATCAGTGTGTGATAATCCATAAATTATTTTATATAGATAAAAAAACACTTGATTAACCTGGTGGTCTAAAACAGTATAATAAAATCCAGGTGATAAATCATTACTTGAATTCACAATATTTGTGTACCCAATGGCTTCAATAAATGGCTGATGATTCGGTGTTGGAAATGGAACAAATAACCCAATAAGATGAAACTTATAAAATATTGCCCCAACTTGAAGCAAGACTACGGAAAAACCTAGAGTAAAAAACAAGATTTTCTTAATATACGCGACCTTGTTTTGTAATATCCCATGTTCGCTATTTAAATTAAAACAAAGCAACACAAAGGCAACAACTATGCCAAAAACACCATAATTTTGTTTAAATAAACATGCCAGCGCAAACGATAAACCGCTTAAGAAGATGCACAAATTATTCCTAGTGGATGAAACCGCCAAATTAACCTTTTCGAAAATAAAATAAATACCAATAAAAAACATAAATAAAGCGATCAAGTCAGACATTGAAACAGGCAATAAACAAACTAAATTAATAGCGACTATAAAAAACAAATAAATACTTATTGATGCTTGATTTGTTTTATTAAACATTTTATTTACAATAAAATAAATTCCAAAAATATAAAATAAATTTAACATTAAAATTACATAACTCAAACGAACAGGGTCTGGGAATAGTTTAGCTAATAAAGCGTAATAGTAAATTATCCCAATAGGACGAACCGCGTCCCCACAGTGAAATGGAAAATTATTGATACAACGATTGGCTAACATTATATATGCATCTGCATCTGCACCTATATTTACTGGAAAAATCATTTAAAAACACCTTCAAAGCTCACTTAAAAACAATCTTTTTAATTAACACGTAATTTACTACCGTCACAATAGCCGTGGTTATTATCTGAGCTAACATTTTATTTAATTCAGCATAATGAACCAATAAAAACAACAGCACTAAATTAATTGCCATTGAGGACAAATAAACCGTGCTATATTTTAATAACGCAGCAAAATGCAATTGGGCTTTAAATACAATTAGCGTATTTAAAATATAACCAAGTAATACACCGATAATAAAACATAATACGTTGGCAATTAAATAATTTATCCCAAATTGGAGGAAGGCATAAAAAATCAACAAATTAATTAACGTGTTAGCGCCACCTATTATAAGATAGATGATGACTCTATGACTTAGCAAGTTGCGCATTAATTTTTCTTGCCAATCTGTTGAGCATTTCTAAACACATAGTTTACTTGCCCATTTTTGATAATTTTGTCACGAATAAAAATAGGACGGCTCTTAGTTTCTTCAACTATTTTTGCAATATATTCACCAAGAATACTAATCGCCAAAATTGAAAATGAACCAAAAAACATAATTAACAACATAAGTGTAGTCACACCATGCGGTGTCGCGGCAGGTTCAAAAACACGAATAATAATTTGCACGACTGCCAGCAAACTTGAAATACCAACTAAGCAAAATCCAGTAGTAGTCATCCAATCCAGCGGGCGGCGTGAATAAGAAAAGATACCTTTCTTAAGCCACATAATCAATTTAAAGAAATTATTGGAAGACTTGCCAAACATCCGCTCTGGGCGAAAATATTTAATTCCAATATGTTTAAAACCAACATACGCACGCATTCCGCGAATTAAGACATCATGCTCTTGTGTCGCCAACATCCAATCTACCGCACGCCGATCAATTAGAGAAAAGTCACCTGCATCATGCGGCATTCTTACCGAAGATAATTTATCAAAGAGCCGATAAAAAACTTTCGAGCCAATTTGCACAAATAACGGTGCCTCTCGTTTATGACGTACCCCATAGACGATATCATAGCCAGCTTGCCATTTAGCAACAAATAGCTCAATCATCTCAGGTGGATCCTGCAGATCACCATCCAATAAAACACACGCTTGCTTAGTTGAGAGTTCCATTCCATTTAAAAAAGAAGCTTGTGAGGTTTGTTCAAAACTCCGTGAATGTGTTACACCACAAATTCGCCGATTTTGACGTGATAATTCTTGAATTACCTGAATAGAATTATCGTTACTGCCATTACTCACAAAGATTATTTCATAATCTAAGTTACATTTAGTTAATACCGCAACTAAACGCTCAGCCATAATTGGAATCGCTTGTTCATCATTATAGCAAGCAACAATAACCGATAAGCTCGTTCTGCGTGCAAGTACCTCAGACTGATTCGAAATATCAAATTCTGGAGATATCTCATCTCGTTCAGTTTTTATGGCTAACTCACGATAATAATCTACTGTCTCAGTAATTATAGCAGCGAGAGATTTAGGAATACTACTTAAGAGCCCTTGTAATTTATCAACATTTGGCACATAGTAATTAACACTAGAAGTTGCTAGATTTGGCGTAGTTACTTTAGAATTACTACCTAAGATGGCAACAACTTTATGCGCTAATTCAGGTAAACTAAGCGCATCTGCAGAACCTAAATTATAAACCTCATAACTACTTGCACGAACCGTAGCTAAAATTAAAACTTCAAATATTTGCTGAGCTAAATCAGTGACAGCCAAATACGAGCGATAAATCCCAGCTCCTGCTTGCACCACAATATCTTCGTTATTCAGCGCTTTTTGCACAAATTCACCAATTGCAAAATGACTTGGCTCTAAATATGCTCCAGCAAAACAAAAACAACGCAAAGTAGTCACTTTAAACGCACTAGTTTGCGTGGCTAAATAAGCTAAGTGTTCACTGCTAATTTTAGCAAGTGCATAGGTATTTTTAGCATTATCCAATTGAGTAACTAACGGTGAATTCTCAGTTAAACCGTGTAACGTAGTGTTTAATTGATAAACTGCACCCGAGCTAATATTAATAAAACTTTTAACACCAGCCAATTTAGCAAAGGCTAACGCATGTTTAGTTCCCAGCACGATCTCATCAAATAGCGTTGCTGAATCCGCCTGATTAACCACACTAGTTGCCGCGTGAATAAAGTAATCATATTCTTGATGATTCCAACTTAATTCACGAATATCAGCTTGTTCAAAACTTAACCAACTGACCGCGCATAATTCAGGGTTCTGTTGCCTAAATTTCTGCTCATTACGGGTTAAAATTGTTACACAAGATGGATTAAGCTGCTGCTCAATTAGAAACTTGAGTAGATTTTTACCAAAGAAACCTGTTCCACCAGTAATAAAAATCCTTTTACCAGACAGCAAAGTTAAATCAATCTTGCCTAAATTTATCGCATTTGCCATTATTTAGTTACCTCAGTTAATGTGATCAACATATTCGCTACTAATTCTGCTTCTGGTAACATTGGCGACGGATTATAAATTGCTTGGTTATACTCTAATTTTGGATACACCCGACAATCAGCATCAATAACATACTCAAGTAAACAATTTTTCGCTGCAACAAATCCAGCCAAATCGTTACTCTCAAACGCGCGATTATTGGTTTGATCAACTCTAAAATAATCTAAACTATAGGCTTTGGCTAAATGTTCAAAATCTGGCACTAAATAACCACCTTCAGCAGTAGTTCCGACCATATTTTTATCAAAATATAACTCTTGAAATTGAGTAATCATACCCAAGGTTTTATTGTTAATAATAATAACTTTAATGGGTAAATTATATTGTTTAATTAACATCAAACTTTGTAGCGCCATATGTGCACCACCATCGCCATTAATCGAATAAATCGTCGCAGATTTATTTAACTCGGCAAAAGCAACCCCCAAAGAAATTGGCAACGCACTACCCATTGCACCAAGTCCACCTGAGGTATAAAAGCGCTGATTCTGCGTTAGTTGAAGCATTTGCATGGCCCACATTTGATTCTGTCCAACATCAGCACAAAAAGAGTCATAGCCATGAGAAATTTGATTCAAAAAAGCCATTAAATCATAAGGTGCAGTTTTAATTTGCGTGCGTACAATCTCCTGAGCCTGATTATACGTCGCTTTTAATTTGGCTAAATAATTTAACCACGTATTTTCTGTAAATCTACTCACTCGACTAACTAAATAAGTTAAAGCAGAAACTAAATCACCATGAATATTTTGCGTATTATTTAAACGACTATGTTTTAATTCATTATTATCAATATCAAGATGAATAACTTCGCCACTACTAGCAAAACTAGCTACCACACCACCAGTTTGACGCAAGTCCAAACGTGAACCTAAAACCAGAACTAAATCAGCATTCGCCACCGCCATATTGGCACAACGATTACCGTATGAACCAAGCGTCCCCAAATAGAGCTCCAAGCTTTCATCGCAAGCAGTTTTACCTTGTAATGAAGACACAAAGGGTAATTGGCTGCTCTGCAAAAATTGGCCTAATATAGCAAAACCATTGGCCGCAGCAACGCCACCGCCAACCAAAACTAAAGGTCGTTGTGCCGAGTGTAATTTCTCAACAATGCCGCTAAGCTGAGCTGCAAAATCAGAAGAAACAGACTGATTACACGACAAAGGAGCAAGATTAGCCAAGGTTTCCAATTGCACAAATTCACGTTGAACATTCATCGGTAAATCAATCACAACTGGACCTTTACGCCCAGAGGTCGCAATTTTAATTGCTTTAGCAAATTCAGCTGGCAAGTCTTCAATTTTATCCAGAAGTGTGGCATATTTAGTAATGGGCTTCAACATATCCACAATATTCGTTTCTTGAAAGCCTAATTGACGAATTGGTTTGTCGTATTTGTATTCATAGGCATTGACCTGACCTGTAATAAATATCACTGGCACCGAATCAAAAAAAGCATCGGCTATTCCCGTAATTAAATTGGTCGCACCAGGTCCGCTCGTAGCTATCGCAACTCCAATCCGCCCACTCTTGCGCGCATAACCAACTGCAGCAAAGGCGGCGGTTTGCTCGTGATAAACTTGCACAAATCTCATCTGAGGATGCTTGCTAATCGAATCTGCAAGATGAGTAACCATCCCACCTTGATAGCCAAAGACCACCTCTACCCCATGATTAACTAACAATTCGACAATATAATCCGCAGCTTTAATTTTCGTCATCACATTATCTTTCAGAAACCTACGCCACAAAATTGGCTGATAATTTCAGCTGTATAATCCAACATTTCTTCAGTTAAACCAGGATAAATTCCAACCCAGAAAGTTTGATTCATAATCCGATCTGAATTAGTCAACTCGCCAATTGTGCGGTAAGTGCGTCCTTGCATATACGGTTGTTTTGTCACATTTCCTGCAAATAATAAACGTGTGCCAATTTTATTATCATCGAGATAATTTAATAAATCCGCACGGCTAAATCCCGTAGTTTCTTTGATTGTAATTGGAAAACCAAACCATGAAGGCTCAGAGTTCTCGGTGGCCTCTGGTAGAATTAAAAACTGTGCACAGTCTTGTAACTTATTTTTTAAGTAATCAAAGTTCTCTCTGCGCTTTTCCACGAATCCATCTAAGCGCTCCAACTGGGCTAAACCACAAGCCGCTTGCATATCGGTAATTTTTAGATTATAGCCTAAATGCGAATAAGTATATTTATGATCATAACCAAACGGTAATTTACCGAGTTGTTGGCAATAACGTTTCCCACAGGTATTATCACAGCCGGGTTGACAATAACAATCGCGCCCCCAATCGCGGAATGATTCGGCAATTACTTTTAACTCATCATTGTTAGTAAATACCGCACCACCCTCACCCATGGTGATATGATGGGCTGGATAAAAGCTCACGGTGGCAATATCACCAAAGCTACCGACTTTTTTACCCGCATATTCTGAACCAAGCGCATCGCAACAATCTTCAATTAGCCATAAGCTATGTTGATCACAAAATTGACGAATCGCAGCTAAATTAAATGGATTACCTAAGGTATGGGCAATAAATACCGCTTTAGTTTTTGGACTAATCGCTTGTTCTAATTTACTTACATCAATATTATAAGTTGGAATTTCAACATCCAAAAACACTGGCACCGCACCACACTGTAAAATGGGATTAATCGTAGTAGGAAAACCAGCGGCAACCGAAATTACTTCATCACCTGATTTAATCGCACGTTCACCAAGCTTATGCGAAGTTAAGGTACTAAAAGCAACCAAATTTGCCGAAGAGCCAGAATTAACTGTAATTAGGTGTTTAACATTCAAATACTTGGCTAGTTCCGCTTCAAATTTTGTATTAAAACGCCCAGTAGTTAACCAACCATCTAATGAAGCTTCAACCATATACTTAAGTTCTAACTCACCAATAACTTTACCAGCTGGTGGAATAACGGTTTCACCTGCCACAAATGGTTTTGCAACATACTTCTGTGCTGCAAATTTACCCACCAAGTCTAAAATCTCTGTTTGCAATTGTTCTAGCATTGCGTATCCTTCATATAATCATTAATTTGTTGTTTGCTTAAAGCTAACATGTCTTGCTTTGCAAAATAAGCTTTGTACCATAAAGTTAATTTGGTTAAAGTTATTTGGCTATTCCAAACTGGTTGCCAATTCAGCAACATTCGTGCTTTGGAACAATCTAAACGCAATAAGTTCGCTTCATGCGGGTGTTCTTGCTGATCATGTGTCCAAGTGGCGTTATCACCCCACGTCTGACACATTTGCGCCACAATCTCACCAACTGTTTTAGTATCGCTCTCCAATGGACCAAAGTTCCAACCACCGCTATACTTTTGACCAGCGGTATATAATTTTTCAGCTAACAACAAATAACCCGAGAGCGGCTCCAAAACATGTTGCCATGGACGAACAGAATTCGGGTTACGCACATTAACTGCTTGTTGCTGACTAAAGCTGCGAATGATATCTGGAATCAGGCGATCCTCAGCCCAATCACCACCACCAATTACATTACCAGCTCTACCACTTGCAACAAATGTTTGGCTATCAGAATGCCCAAAATACGAATTAATAAACGCAGAGGTAACTAATTCAGAACAGCCTTTGCTATTACTATATGGATCATGACCACCCATCGGCTCGTTTTCACGATAAGCCCATAGCCATTCTTTATTCTCATAACATTTATCGGTGGTCACATTTACCACCGCACGCCCATAACCAGTGTTACGGACGGCATCAAGTAAATTAACCGTCCCCATCACATTTACTTCATAGGTTTCACGAGGATGCTGATATGAATAACGCACTAAGGGTTGAGCTGCCATATGAATAATAATCTCAGGCTGCACCTGCTGAAGATAGCTCTCCAACCGGGCATAATCACGAATATCGGCATAACACATCTCAGCACACAAGCTATCAAGCTGCATATCTTCCCACATCGATGGATTAGTTGGTGCGGCTAATGAATAACCAAACACTTTAGCTCCCAACATATTGAGCCAAATAGTCATCCAGCTACCTTTAAAACCAGTGCAACCAGTTAGTAAAACCTTCTTACCTTGCCAAAACTGAGAATTTATCATTTCCATAACTTCCACGGCGCTTTATTCGAGCTCCACAACTCTTCCAAATGGTGCTTATCACGTAACGTATC
>JAIETT010000246.1 GCA_019744945.1 Burkholderiales bacterium | reverse complement strand
CGTAATGCCACTCACCACACTGTCTTTAAAACTCTCAACAATGTCCGCCAATTCGCCAACCGTAGTTTGATAGATTGGAGTAATTTCTTGATAAACTTCCGCATCAGCACGCAATGTTAACAAATCAATAAAGGCTGTCACCACATCATCAATATAGACCAAATTCAATTTAACTAATGGATCATTAATTGCAATCGGTAAATCATACGCAATATTATGGCAAAATGTGGCAACTGCTGAGTTATAATTTGGCCTGCTCCATTTACCAAATACATTCGGTAAGCGATAAATATAGACGGTGTTATTTTGCTCCAACTTTAATTTCAACAGAGTTTCTTCAGCTGCACGTTTACTTAAACCATAAGGATTATCTAATTCAGCTTGAGTTGATGAGCTAATCACAACTGGAATCTCGCGCCCAGATTTAGCCACCAATGCACATAATTGCTCAGTTAATTCGCTATTTCCGTGAGCAAACTCAGCGGGATGTTGCGGGCGATTAATGCCGGCTAGATGAAAGATAAAATCACATGAGTTAACCAATTCTTCCAACTCAATTAATGACTGATCTTTGTTATAGGTTAGTATAGTATATCTATTTAGTTCGCCTAAACGCACTCGTAAATTTTTGCCAATAAACCCATTGGCTCCAGTAATTAAAACATTCATAAACTTAAACCTTACTTAAGATTTTTTGGCTGCACGGCGGTCTTGTAAACATTCAAGATCAGCTAAAAGCTGTTTAGTCTCAGCCAAATTTAAGCGATTGGTATTATGTGAATTATAATCTTCAAACTCGGCAATATTAACATCACCTCGCTCGTAATATTTATCATAATTATGCTCGCGAATATCTGATGGAACTCTGAAATAATCACCAAGATCAACTGCACAAATCACCTCTTCACGGCTCATTAAAGCTTCAGAAATTTTCTCACCATGCCGCGTTCCTATCACTTTAATTTCATGATTTGGGCTATTTAATAGTTCAATCACGCTTTGTGCAATATCCAAAACCGTTGAAGCTGGAGCTTTTTGAACAAAAATATCACCATTATTACCATGTTCAAAAGCAAAAATCACCAAGTCAACCGCACTGTCTAAAGTCATCATGAAACGCGTCATATTTGGGTCAGTAATTGTAATCGGAAGCTTATTGCGCACTTGGCTCGCAAATAACGGAATCACCGAACCTCGCGATGCCATAACATTGCCGTAGCGCGTGCCACAAATAATAATTTTATCGCTATCTAAATTCCGCGATTTGGCAACCATAATCTTTTCCATCATTGCTTTAGAAATACCCATGGCATTGATCGGATATACTGCCTTATCAGTACTTAAGCATACTACACGACTAACACCACATTGAATTGCCGCCTCAAGAACATTTTCAGTACCTAAAACATTGGTTTTCACAGCTTCTAGCGGATAAAATTCACACGATGGAACCTGTTTTAAAGCTGCTGCGTGAAAGATAAAATCTACTCCACGGCACACATTTATCACACTTTGCATATCACGCACATCACCAATATAAAATTTTAACTTAGGGTGATTAAAAGCTTTACGCATATCATCTTGTTTTTTTTCATCACGACTAAAAATGCGAATTTAACCTACTTTCATTGTCAAAAAACGATTTAAGACCGCGTTACCAAATGAGCCAGTACCACCTGTAATTAATAAAACTTTGTTTTCAAACACATTAATTCCTCGTTAAAATTTCATACCAATCTCATTTGTAAATTTGAAATACATCACCAAGCGTAACATTAATATATAACCATGAATAAACTTACTTCAACTGGATCAAAAGTCATACATATAAATTTTTGTTAGTTTACATAAATACAAATCAATATTATAATTTAAATTTTCGATATAGATTATTTTTTATTTATTAGCTACGTTAACATTAAGCAAAACCATACAGCATTATTGATAACCTGGCTTAAAATGTTGCATTATGTAACACCACAACCAATAACTTAGCCCACCCCAAAATAGTCCCAACGCAGTCCCAGCTAAGCAATCGCTAAGAAAATGGTAATTAAATATCACTAGTCCGCAAAACAATAGCAGAAACACAGTAACAATAAAAAATTTTAACTTGGAATTTAAGACAGCAACCCAAAATAAACAAAAGCTCATAAAAGTACAATGCCCAGAAGGGAAGCTCGCAAAGCCACTAACCTTACTGAACCAAACAAAACCATATTGATTTGTCAGTAACGCTACATCAGGTAAGAAACAGATTGATGGCACACACCGTCCAAAAAAATACTTCAGTAATATTTTAAAATAATTAATGCCTAGCAGCCAAACAACTTGATAACAGCTAAACATTATTAACAGTTTTTTACTAACTACTAAACGACGAATTACAACAACAGCTAACAAAATAAATCCAACAAAGACTACTAACGAACTTTCAGCTGTAATAAAATCATATAACCAATTTGAACCTTTTAATTCTGCAGCATTAAATTTATCATGATGTAGTGATCTGTTAAACCACAAATAAAGTGATTTATCCCAATAAACCATTGCAACCAAAGATAAACCAATTAAACTAATTACAACCGTTAGCCATACAGTTAATTGGCGGCAACTAACCGTCAACGATATCGGCTTATTCATTTTTTATTTTCCTATATCTCTATATATTTCTAATTCTTTATGTCAATGTCTAAAACTTGCTGAATTGCAGCACTAACTGACAAATTTGAATCACGCATAACTCGCTTAACCTCAGCTAATTTGGCATCGACCAAAAAGCGATACCAGAATCCCTGTAAAAAATGAAAGGATAAACCCGCGGCACCATCCAAAAAACCCAAGGCAAAAAAATAGCGATAGCAAAAATAAGCAAATGCACGTATGCCACCTGGTAATTTAGCGTAAACATTTTCTTTCAGCCAACGCTTCATACCAAACGGTGATTTTAGATTTAATTTATTCACCCCAGTTGTAAGAAATTGGTGTTCTTTATTTAAAATATCCACCACTTCACGCGCTGAATAGCCATTATGTTTAGTTGTCCACCAGCCTAATGAGTTCAAGTTATGATCAACAATGTAACCACTAAAATGAATGGCCTTACCATCTAATTTAACATGCTCATCCATCCAACGGGTTTCCATCGTACCTTTACCAAAACGCCACAAGCGTAACATACTAATATTTACCGCGCCAAAGCGGATCATTTTACCCTGAAAAATTCGCCGCAGCCCACAATAAACCCCCGCAACCTCCAAAGGTAAAGTAGGCAATTTATTTTGAATAGTATAAGCATAATCAGCAGATAAATATTCATCCGCATCAATCCGCATAATCCAATCGGCATCACTCTCTACTTGAGACATTCCCCATTTAAATTGATCAGCATAATTAACCCATTTGTGCTGCAAAACTTTAGCGCCGTAACTTTCAGCAATTTTTACCGTGTTATCACTAGAAAAACTATCAATCACCAAAAAATCACTTACAATACCCTGCAAACGCTCCAAGCAACGATGAATATGCAATTCTTCATTAAATGTCAATATAATTGCCACTATCTTCATGCTAAACTATTCCTTTTTTAAATTAATCTAACCTCACAAATTTTGGCACAGCTCCACCATTTAACACCCATGAGTATAATTCTGCCATCATACACGCAACTTTTTGCCATGAATATTTATCACACATCAACTGTTTACCATTTTGCCCCATCTGAGCTAACTCAGCAGCGGGTTTTTGCATTAATTTTCTTAATCCAATACCTAGACTTAAACTATCAATCCCCACCCACAATCCAGCGTTATGAGTCTCAAGTTCCTGCCAAGGTGCACCTTTACTTACTACGGCAGGAACACCACAAGCTAATGCTTCAGCAACTGACATAGCAAAATTCTCACTATAGCTTGGCAATACAAATACATCTGCGTTATGATACTCTTGCCATTTCTGCTGTTCATAAACTGCACTACCAAAAATCACACGCTGTAAGTTAAATTTATGTTGTAACGCTTGTAAATCAGCTAAATGTCCAACATTATCTGGACCGATAATTTTTAATTGCCAATCTGGAAAATCGCTCTCCAAATGAGACCAAGCCTCTAAAAGTATATCCAAGCCTTTAATCGGATGAATTCGTCCTAGAAAAAGGACTGTTTTTAAAGTGCTCGCTTGTTTACTCAATCCTTTCGGAATATCGATCCCATTTGGAATAATAGCAACTGGTTGAGCGTAGCCAATACGACGAATATCTAAATATTCAGATTCAGCGGTTGCATGAAAACATACAGTTGGCATTAATGCTGGTCGCTGCAGCAAAGGCCAAAACAAGCGTTTGATTTTAGAACCGCTCTCCCACGCGGCTTTAGCAAAAACCCCACGCGGTGAAGTAATCAAAGGAGTGTTATATTTACGGGCTACCCAGCCAGGATAAACGTTCGGCATCATCCACAAACCATGATTGTGCAAGAGTTTAATTTCTCCAGCCTCAGCTTGTTGCTGTAAATAGTTTGCCATTTGTGGAGCACGTCCCAACTTAGCAGGGCCGAATCCAGGAGCAAAGCTCTTAGAAAAACTTGGAAGCGTTACATCTTCTTGATAATCAGCATCCACCAAAGTAACTTTATAACCTTGATTATTCATTTCTTCATATAAGCGCCGCACCGAATAGGATGGACCTTTAGCTTCATCTGCAATTGAGTGAATCGTTGCATAAATTTTACTCATCATTAGCTACTCCATGTTTAATTTCATCATCTGAGATGATTACTCGATTATGCTTATAAATAATTGATTGTAAAAAAATTACAATTGGCATCATCCGTACCAGCAATACAATGAGCGCATCCATATTCAATTCGGCAATTGATGAGATCATTACTACTGTACTCATCGCCACTAACGAACCGGCACAGGTTTTCCACGGTTGGGTAATCCCAAAAGCAATACGTTGCATAATTCCAATAAATATAAAACCGAATAAAACTACCAAATATCCGCCACCAATATATAAGTAGGTTATCATCCCCATCGCCGTAGATGAAAATGAATATTTTAAACCCATAACTACTTGCGTGTACCATAAGCCAATGTTTTGTAAGGTTTTACCAGACCAAATAAATCGTGGTATCCACGAGTAAAGTGGTGATAAAAATACTTCAGTAAGCACTTCTGGGCTACCTTCTGGCATACTGTCATGTTGGTCATAAAAATCAACCCCCAATGATCCAATTCCCACCATACTAGTACGTGCCATGACCCTCAAATAAACAGGTGCATCATCTTCTTGCTCATCATAGGAAGCTTTGCTAATCTGTTCCTCGGTTGGGAAAAACATTATCTGGGTAATGTCGATCAGAGAAGTACTAGGGAAATTAGTTTCCATAGAATTTCGGATCGCTCGAAAACGCTCAATAACTGGATAAGCAACATTAATACTGATTACAATAAAAAGAAACCAAATAATACTTGCACGCCCTGTTCTTGAATATTGACTTAGGAGAATGATAATAAATGGCGCAAGTACTAATTTCTTAAAGCCTGTCAAAAAGCCACCAAAAAAAAGCTCAATAAATAAAATAAAGTAAAACCAGCTTCGAGTTTTCAAAGATGGTGTTTTAGCATAGTATTGCAATGCAATTACAATCAAGGCAATCTTACCTAGATAACCACCCAGCATAAAATATTGAGAATACGCAGCAGCCCCTATAAAATTTACATAACTACCAGAATAACCATAAATTCCTATATAAAGTTGTACTAATCGGCTTAATAATCCCACCCCAACTAAAAAAACAATTGCCCCATCTTTCAACTCTGCATCATTAGTAAAATAATTTTTAATCATTCGTTGTGCATAGTTAGAATCAATAATTTTTTGTGAAGTTTTTGACCAATATCCAATCCACATCCCAGCTGCTGCAATGATCGCCATAAATTCAAGTTTCACCATTGACTCGGTTACAAATAATGGTTTTACACCAACACTTGCGATATTAATGGAATCAGGTAAATAGTACAAGCTATTTGTTATTCCATAAAATAAACCCAGAGTCATCACCGAACAAAGAAAAGCTGGATTAATAAAAAATCTCCGACTATCTGCAGAATAAAGTCTAAATAACTCACATCCTAAATAAACTAATAATAACAATGTCAATAATAGAAAAGACAAGCGTAAATCAAGAAAACCAGCTACACCAGAATAATAAATAGCGCCGCCTGCCGTTACCACGATGGTTCCAGCCATAGGTACTGAAATTGAAACACTAATTGCCATTTAGTTACTCCAAAACGCTCAAAAATTTGGTAATGGAAACCCATTTGCTTGTTTTTCTAAAGTAGCAATAATTAACCTGAGACGCAATTCATAGGTGTGCTCGCGATAGGCACGTGCTTTACCAGCATTGGCAATATTTTGTCGCTCATTAGGATGCTTCAACCAATAATCTATTTTTATGCGCATCTCATCAAGATTTTTAAAACTGATAATTTCTTCACCATCTTTAAAGAGCTGATCCAAACCAGGACGCCAATCAACCATCTGAAAAGCACCAATTCCAGCAGCTTCAAATGTGCGTACATTCAATCCCCAAATTTCACCATAATGTAAATTATTTAAAACAATTTTTGCCCCCAAAAAAGCTTGAGCTTTACTTTCATTCAAAACCATTTCATTTTGAAACATTTGCTTTGTTGTAGCTAATGGCATCCATAATGGAGCTCGAGGACCCCAAACTTTTACATCATAATTACTTAAATGGCGGTAAAAAGCAACCCGCCAAGAATGAGAATTACCAGCAGTTGTAATATCACAAAGATATTTTGTCTCAACTGTTGTAGTCTCCAATTTATGTCTTTTAGGATTAAAGCATTCAGGCATATAATACACCGGACTCAATGATACATCCATTAAAGCTCTCACAATATATGGATCTTTAAAAAATAATCCATCGTAAGCTGCATTCATAAAGTACCCCTTACCAAAATTAACTAAAGCATCAGGGAACCACATACTAATTTTAGCTTGAGTAATAGTTTTTAAATATTGCACTTCTTCAGGCTGTAAAAAATCATGACAAACTATCACATAATTAACCGGCTGTTTTTTTACCAAACTCCAAAGGCGCTCCATCCGCTTAGCTCTGACCGTGGGTAAACTATCTGTAAAATCGTGTATTACTCGCTTAATTTGGCTAATTCTGTGTTTAATTCTACCACCACTAGATGGTGAATTATGACCAACTGCAAAAGATATAGCCTTATACCCAATATCATTAAGTGTTTCAAGAATATGTGTACCAAAATTTTCTGTGTTAAACTTACCAATTACTAAAACAGTCTTCATTAATTTTTTCCTAAATTAAAACGCTAATGCAAATCAATGTGCCAATCGAACCATACGCAAAATTCTATGTTTAACCTCAGATTGCAAATTCACCCACGCCGACACAATTCCAATGATTAGTAAACTTAAGCTAATCAAATAGTACACAAAATTTAAATTCGGTATAATCACATTCAACACTAAAAATCCAAACACTGAACCAAAACACAAAACATCGTACCACGTAAACATCGCTTCATGTTTAGCACCAATTGACTTTAATTCTTCACGAACAAAAATTAATGAATTAACTAACATTAATAAAATTTCAGCGCTTAAAATTGAAATCCCCAAGCCACTTAAGCCAAATTTTGGTAACAATAAATATCCTAGAATCAGCACAAAAAAGCCACGTAACAAACCTGAAACAACTAAATAACGGCTGTTATTAAGACCAGTTAAAAAAGTATTAAACAACGAATTTAGTGCAAATATTGAAACTGAAGCTAACAACAAACAAATCAAGCGATGATCGATTGGTAATTTACCACGTGTCCAGTACAAATATACCGCATCAATTAATGGATAAGCTAACATAATCGACAAATTAATAATTATACTCATTAATAAAAGATGGCTTTGATGGATCATCACAAATTTGCGCGGTTCTCTAGTTGCATGAAAGCGAATAATATCTGGTAATAATGGAGCTGTCACAATATTGGTAACCGTTGTCCACAAATTACTTAGTGTGCGCATGGTTGAATAAATTGGAATGACTGCTGCACCAAGTACCGCTGAGACCAGAACTACAACACCACTATTTCCAGCCTGTTGAACAACTCCATTTACCGTCATCGGAAATGCGCGAATTATTTCACGAATACCGATTTTTAACTTAGCACCAGCTAACCAAGGATAAAATTGCGGCAATCTCCATTTAATATAGAATGCTGAACTAATATAAACAGCAGCCTGAGCAAAAGCAAAAAATAACGCAGCATTAAATACACTGAATTCAAAATAAGCTGCAAACATTATTGATAAACTCTGTGAAACTTGTAATAGCATCATCCACCAAAGAAGCTGATATAACATCCCATTTGGAATCAAAAAACGGTGTAAAATGCCAATAAATGAGCCAGTCAAAATCCAAGTTAGGCTCATAACCATTAAACCTAAAATTGTTTCATTTGCTGTAATTTGACTAACCGCATTTCCCATAATAAGATTCATGCTATTACTAAAATAAAGCACCAGCACAATAAAAATCTGCAAACTACCCAATAAAATCACCCCCCACACTGCAGAGGCTAAAACTTTACGCATTTCGTTCTGATCTTGATGATACAGCATGTTTAATTTATTACCAACAAAGGCGGTAAATCCACCATCAACCGTGCGTAATATTGTATATGCAGCGGACAGCGCTAGCCATGTACCGTAGGTTGTTTTACCCCAATAGCGCAAACAAATTGGTACACTGATTAATTGAATAATAATGGATAACGTGGTAGACAAAAAAGATACGGCCGTAGTTTTTAATAAGCGGTGCTCTATTTTAGAATTACTACTCATGACTACTT
>JAIETT010000129.1 GCA_019744945.1 Burkholderiales bacterium | reverse complement strand
CGTAAAATTAGCCGAGATCATCAAGCCTATGATTTGTTTGCTTATCATGAGAAAAGTTTAGCCGCAGAATTAGTTACAAGCAATCGTAATCAAGGTGAGATTTATGCTTTAGCTCAAGCACTGTTAACTCAGGATGCTGCATTGGTGGCACAAATTCTTGCCACTGGCGAGCAAGTTAAACTTTATCCCGCCAAATTAGTGCCAGTTTTAAATTATTTATTTACGCGCGAGGATAATCCGTTGCTGAATTATTTGGACTCTGCGCAATTAGTGAATGAAATTAGTCTCAGTTCAATTAAGCAGTTATTTGCGCAATTAAATCAACAAACGGTGTTGTGTTTAACTAATCGTGGGGTGCTCGGTTGCGATAACCTGAATCTGCAGATTGAACGGCGCATTAAACAGCAAATTGGACATCTGGATACTTGGTATAGCGGGCGACCAATTATTATTTTACAAAACGATTATAATCTTGAGTTGTTTAATGGTGATATTGGGATTTGTGTGCTGGATGGCGATAAGGTGCAAATTGTTTTTGAAAATGGGCGGCAATTTATTCCTGAGGTGTTACCTGCACATAGTTTAGCCTACGCAATTACCATTCATAAATCGCAAGGTTCTGAATATCAGCAAGTTAATTTAGTCTTGCCTGAAATGTCACAAGCGAATGAGGGCACGAATTTATTAAGCCGTGAACTAGTTTATACTGGCGTTACGCGTGCCAAATCACGAGTGACTATTTTTAGTAGTCAAGATTTGATTCTCCATGCCATGGCAAATCATATTCAACGCAATACTGGTTTGAGCAATTTTTTTAAGTTAGAGGAATAAAATAATGCATGAATTTTCATTATGTCAAGGAATTATTAAACAAGTTGCCAAGGCGAATCATGAGCGCTTGGATAATGTTGCTGAGGTTAGCATTGAAGTTGGTAAATTAGCTGGCGTGGATGTTGAGTCGCTGCAATTTTGGTTTCCTGTAGTTGCCGAAAAAATGAATTGTACTATGCTTAAATTAAATTTAGAACAAGTTGATGGTTTGGCGCGTTGTAATCAATGTGGCACGAGTTTTAATTTGCTTAATCTATATGATCCATGTCAAAATTGTGGTGCATTTAGTGATTATGTGATTGAACACGGACGCGAGTTATTAGTGAAATCATTCAGTTTAAATAGTTAAATCTAATAATTAGCTGATTAAATTCATGATCGAAGTTAGGGTGTGTTAGCTCACTAGACATTATCGTCAAAATTGATTAACTACGTAAATAAACTTAAAATATCAAGATAAAATATACTTAGTTTAAATTTGGCTGGGGTAATCTAGGGATGAATATAATATGCTAAAATAGCCCGCTGGATTTAATTTAAACCTGTTCATACTTTATGGTTTAAAGATTTATGCGGAGCAAGTTTTTCAAGAATTTTTTGACTTAAATAATAACAGAGGTGATTTCATTAGACGATAAAAATTAAAACAGACTATTTAATCCAACGATTATTATTGAAATAATTCACAGTAGCAGTACAATTAATACAGAGAGTTAAAATTTAAATGAATATACTATACATCAACCATTATGCAGGATCAATTTATCACGGTATGGAATATCGTCCGTATTATCTGGCGCGCGAATGGGTTAAAGCTGGGCATAAGGTTACGATTGTGGCGAGTAATCTGTCACATATTCGCACTAAAAATATCGCGATTGGCGATGATGTAGATTATCTGCGTGAAAATATTGATGGCATTGATTATATTTGGTGCAAAACCACGCTATATGGTGAAAATGGTCTGAAACGGGTGATTAATATTTTTTCTTTTCTCAAGAAAGTTAAGCAACTGAAGTCCGAATTTGTCAAGCAGTTTAAACCTGACATGGTAATCGCTTCCTCAACTTATCCATTTGATACGTTAATTGCGAATTCAATTGCTCGAGCGGCTGGTGCTAAATTTGTTTATGAGGTGCATGATTTATGGCCATTAACGCCAATGGAAGTTGGTGGTATGTCGCGCTGGCATCCATTTATTATGGCGATGCAGTGGGCGGAAAATTTTGGTTATAAGCATGCGGATAAAGTAGTCAGCTTGCTGCCCAAAGCCAAAGAATATATGCAGTTGCATGGTATGTCAGCGGATAAATTTAGTTACATTTCTAATGGTGTGGCAGTAAATGATTGGCTAAATTCACAGCAAAGTATGCCTGACGAACATTTGAAATTATTTCAAGAATTGCGTGCGCAAGGTAAATTTGTGTTGGCGTATGCTGGTGGTATGGGGGATGCGAATGCGCTAGATTATTTGTTGGATGCGTGTAAATTAATTGATCCACAGGTTGCGTTGCTGTTGGTTGGCGATGGTCCAAATAAAGCGCGTTTAATTGAACGGGTGCAGCAAGAAAATTTGCAAAATGTGCACTTTATGCCCGCGATTGGTAAGATGCAAATTCCGGCTTTTTTAAGCGCTTGTGATGCACTCTATATTGGCTGGAATAATTTACCGATTTATCGTTTTGGAATTTGCCCAAATAAGCTCTTTGATTATATGCTTGCGGCTAAACCAATTATTCATTCAGTCACTGCAGGGAATGACTTGGTGCGTGATGCGGACTGTGGCTATTCGGTTGCTGCTGAAGATGTTAGCGCGATTGCTGCGGCAATTAATCAAGTCAGTCAATTGGCGCAGTTTGAACGCGCTGAACTTGGTACGCGTGGCAAAACTTATGTCCTCCAACAACATGATTATGCGATTTTGGCACAAAAATTTCTTGCCGGCGTATTTGATACAGCTAAATAATTAGCGCTAATATGCCGAATTAAACTGCAAATTTGAGCACGCTATCAATGAGCATATAGATACCTAAGAGTGCTGAGATAGCTGCAAAAATTCGCTGTGAGAGTTTATTGCTAATTTTTTGTGAGATGTAGTTTCCAGCCAGCATACCCAGCAAGCTACCAAGCATAAAAATCAGCACCAATTTAACATCTAATTCGATTTCTGCAACTTTATTGGCTAGTGATGAAATTGAAATTAGACTGATGATAAAGAGTGAAGTTGCCGCCGCGGTTTTGTTTTCTAGCTTATTTAATAGAACCAACGCTGGAACTATCATAAACCCGCCGCCAACGCCAAAAAAACCTGTCAAAAGTCCAGTACAAATTGCCACGATCACTACTAGCCATTGAGTCTTCTTTGGCGCTGAGGGTTGTGAGTTATTGAGTGGCGGAGATTTAGCGTTGCTGCGCTTAAACATCAATACTGCAACGATTAGCATTAGTACGGCAAAGCTCGCAATTAAGCTGGATTCGCTAAATCTTTTAGCAAGAAAACTACCCACTGGTGAAAACAAACTGCCTAAAATTGCAAAAATCAGACCTTTGCCCCATGCAACGTATTTGCGCTTTAAAATAGTTCCGAGTAGGGCACTGCTACCGACGACAAATAATGACATGGTGGTAGCAATTTGCATTGGCATATGTAAGCCATATACCAACGCTGGCACCGAAACAATTGCGCCACCACCACCTGTGATACCTAATAAAAGCCCAGAAATGAGACCTAATACAATTATCAACATCTTAGCATTCTCAACTGGTTAAGCTGCGACATTTTAAATCAAACCACAAGCTAAATTTGCAGGAACCGCAACATCCATTAATTTAGGATTGGGTAAATTTAGATTATCCATAATTTCTTTGAATTCGGCAACGCTTTTACCAGCAAGACGTGGATTGAAGTTTTTTTCTTCCCATATACTACTACGGGTATTGCCATTGTAATCATGTCCAGGGTAAACTAGTGTTTCTTCAGGCAAGCTAAACAATTTATTAACAATGCTATTATATTGATCAACAGGATTTCCCGCCTGAAAATCAGTTCGGCCAGTACCGCGTACAAATAATGTATCACCTGTAAATACCATTTTAGGTGTATATAAGCAGTAAGAATCTTGGGTATGCCCAGGCGTTTCTAAAACCGTAAATTCAAGTGTGCCGACGTGGATTTTTTCACCATCCTTAACAACTTTGCTGACGCATTTTGCATTGGTGCCAGCACCGAGTAAAGTGATACAATCAGTTAATTCACGTAATTTACCTGCTGCGGTAATATGATCGGCGTGAACATGGGTATCAAAAACATATTTTAGTTTTAAATTTAATTCTTTGAGCAATTTCATATATTGCTCAACTTTACTATCGACAGGATCAATAATAATGGCTTCACTACCAAAGTTATCTGCAACGATATAGGTGAAGGTAAAGGTTTGTGCATCGAATAATTGACGAACTAACATGAGAATATCCTTTTGAAATTGATTGTAAATCGGTAAGCGAATTTAGAATTAGCTAACAAGACTCTATTTTAGATTATTCTAATATATAAGTCAAGACTAATTTAGTTTTCCCTAAAATAAAGTTGGCTAAATTTAATTTATTTAGTCTCATTATCATCATGAGTTTTAATTATGCCCAGCATATTCATGATAAATTTCTCATAAAAAGGTTCACTAATGCCATTTTTGACTTTGTAGGTATAATATTTTTCAAAAGCTACTTTTGCGTAGTGCACCAGCTTTCCTTCATAAAACCAATCATATTGTCGTGGCTTAAATTGCGGAATCGCTACAAAAGCTGCGCCACCATCGCCAAAGTCTGCAAAACAAACGGTGTTTAAACTAGCTTGGGTGTGTTGTGCTTCACCATTTAAGACCGCTTTTAGATTTTGGGCTATTGCAGTTACCATTGATTCTATCATATAGCCCGTTTTGGGTGCTCCTGTTGCAACGACGGTTTGCTCAACTGGTGGAATGGCAACGCACACGCCTAGTGCGTAGATGTTGGGGTATTTTGGATTTGCTTGATGTTGATCGACGAGAATAAACCCACGCGGATTAATCAAGCCATCAAGCCCGATAAATGCATCAATGCCTTTAAATGCAGGAAGTATCATATTAAAATTGGATTTTATTTCATGATGTTGCTTTATGCTACCATCTGCTTGATATTCATCTAGGCTGAGTTGATTTTTTTTAATTTTAGTAATTTTGGCATTACAAATCCATTGAATGTTACGTTTAATAAATTCTTGCTCCAATAGTTTAATTGAATCACCAACTCCGCCTAAGCCAAGATGTCCAAGATAAGGCTCAGAGGTTACAAATACTAATGGAACTTGATCACGGATGCCATGTCGTCTTAAATCTGTATCCATGATTAGCGCAGTTTCATAGGCTGGGCCAAAACAAGATGCTCCTTGCGCTGCGCCAACTATCGCTGGTCTGGGATTTGCTAATAACTCGCTCCATGCTTGTGCAGCCTTTTCGGCATGATCAATCGTACATACCGAATGACTATAATGCTCAGGTCCCATGCCTTCAATTTCGTCAAAGGCTAGTTTCGGACCTGTGGCAATGATTAAATAATCGTAGTTAATTTCGCTCTCATCAAAGAGCACTAGCTTATTTTCTGTAGGGTTTAATTTTTTGACACCTGTGCAGATAAATTTGATACCAGCTTTTTCAATATAATCGGTTACGGTAAATTCAACTTCGTTGCGCTGACGCCAATTGACCATTACCCAAGGATTTGATGGAACAAAATTAAATTTATCGCCCTTTGAAATTAAAACTATTTCGTGGTGTTCGCCAATTGCCTGCCGTAGCTCATATGCCATCGGAATTCCACCAATTCCTGCGCCAAGAATAACTATTTTAGCCATGATATGCTCCTATACTTAATAAATTAGTTGTGTATTTCAACATTATATAAGATTTAACTAAATTAGATTTGACTAAATTTATAAATTTTAATACAATATCTCATGAACAAACTAAGGATAATGAAGTTTGCGGTTTTAAGCTAATATTAACACCTAAATTATCATACTGAGAGCAATATTTAATCCTTACATAAGTGAGTTAGATTAAGTCGTTAAAAAGGTTACAGAGAATGGAACATAAAAATTTTTGGACTGAGCCACGGACAATTGTTGCTTATGCCGTCAGTTTACTCGCCTTAGCTGAAATTGTTGATTTAACCATTGTAGCGGTTGCCATTCCAAATATTATGGGATCTCTTGGCGCAAATTTAAGTGAAGTTTCGTTAACTATGACGAGTTACATTGTTGCGGCGGCGGTCTGTATTCCATTAACTGGTTTAGTGACAAATAAATTTGGGATGAAAAAAATTACCTTGATTTCGTCCACCGTATTTGGGGTTGCATCGGTGTTATGTGGCTTATCCACCTCGCTAACCCAAATGGTGATATTTCGCTTGATTCAGGGTGTCGGTGGGGCATTCTTACCCTCGGTAGCTCAATCTTATATTTCACAAAATTTCACACAACAAGAACAACCTAAGATTATGATGGTGTATAGTCTATGCGTTGTGATGGGACCCGTAATTGGTCCAATTTTTGGTGGTGCTCTTGCTGAAAACTTAAGTTGGCGCTGGGTGTTTTATGTCAATGTTCCAATTTGTATTGCTGGATTTACGTTAGTTTTAATTTATATGAAACAAGAGGTTTTATCTAAAGTAAAAATTGATTATTTAAGTTTTGCTTTTATGGCACTAGGGGTTGCTTGCCTAGAATATTTTATTGATGAAGGTAATACCAATAATTGGTTTGACTCAATGGAGATGGTAATAATAATTACAATTGCGGTGGTGTTGATTCTGTTTTTTATTTGGCGTGGCTTATTAGGTAAATCGGTAATTGATTTTCGAATTTTCAAATATAAAAACTTAATGTTATCGTGTGCCATGATTTTTCTGTTTTTTCTCATGGTAACGGCATCAATGGCATATTTTCCAACCATGCTGCAACAAACCTATGGTTATCCTGTGGATACGGCTGGTTATGTTACCGCGCCACGAGGGATTGCCGCATTTTTATCAGCTCCTGTTCTAATGTGGCTGATGCAAAAAACCGATGCGCGTAAAATTATCTTTTGGGGATTACTGATTTTTGCTAGTTCGTGTTTTATGCTTGCTGCGTATGGTCCTGTGGTAGGAATGGGATTAGTTGTTCTTACTGTTGCAATTCAAGGAGTTGGTATGATGTCAGTTTTTGTACCAACGATGCAAATGGTTTTTATTGATGTTCCAGAGGAATTACATAACGATGCAGCGGGTATCTTTAATTTCTTTAGAAATATAGCGAGCTCAATAGGAACTTCATTATCCGCAACCATTGTTTCGCATCAAATGCAAACCTCGTGGCATGATTTAGCCAGCCATGTTAATCCATATGCACGTGGTTACCAATGGTGGCAACAAAGTGTACCGTCTGCTCCAGAACAAATACAAGTTGCCATGGCGCAATTTAAGATTATGCAACAAAGTTCGCTAATTAGTTATCTAGATTCATTCTATATTTTTGGTTTTTTATTGTTGGCGATAATTTGGTTACCGTTCTTCTTGAAAAAGCCTCCCGCTGGCGCGGCGATGGGGAATATGCATTAATTTATTTAAAAAAGGATTTTGACGTGAATAAACATATAATTGGTGGCGCTATTGTTCTGGCAGTAGCAATTGGTGGTGTCTATGGATATTATCATTATAGTGAAGTCTATCCTAGCACGGATAATGCTTATGTAGATGCTAATTTAGTAAATATTTCGCCTAAAATTGGTGGTTATATCAAAAATATTTATGTGGAAAATAATCAATTAGTGCATAAGGGAGATTTATTATTAACGCTTGATCCACAAGATTACAGTTTAATGCTCACTAAAGCGCAACAAGATTTAATTTTATCCAAGCAACAAGCTATTTCGACGAAGCAGCAAATTAGTGCCGCGCAGGCAAGTGTGGTTAAAGCACAATCAGATTATAATTTTGCGAAACAGATGGCACAGCGCTATACTGATTTATATCATCAAAAGGCTGGCTCGGAACAAGATATGCAGCGCTATCAAAATCAAGCGAATCAAGCTAAACAGGCTCTCGATCAAGCTAATGTGGCTTTAACTCAGGCGACAACTCAATATACCGCGGCAGTTACGCAGATCGATTTGGCGCAAACCAATGTAAAAAATGCGCAAAATAATACCAACTATACTGAGTTACGTTCGCCTGTGGATGGTTATATTAGTAATCTTAATTTGCAAACCGGTGAATTAGTTGGTCAAGGGCAAAAACTATTTGGCTTAGTTGATAATCATACGTGGTGGGTAAATGCTAATTTTAAAGAAACTCAAATTAAAAGAATTCAAATTGGGCAACCCGTAACAGTTGAGTTGGATATGTATGACCATAAATATTCTGCAACTGTAAAAAGCATTAGTTATGCCAGCGGTAATACTTTTTCATTGTTACCCGCTGAGAATGCAACTGGCAATTGGGTAAAAGTAACGCAACGTTTTACGGTTAGAGTTAAGCTTGAGAATGATCCTAAATATCCTTTACGGGTAGGGGCGAGTAGTAAAATTACCATTGATACTTCAAAAGAATAGGTGACAATAATGAAAATTAATCGTTTGCTAATTACCTGTATTGCTGGTGCAATATTAAGTTCGTGTGGTTTAATGGGACCTAGTTATCAGAAACCTCAGGTGACTACACCAACTAATTGGAGTAGTACGGATAACTTGACTCAATTGGAGAGTGCAAATCTCGGTCAAATTGCATGGTGGAAAAAATTTAATGATCCCATGCTAAATCAGTTAATTAGTCAAGCTTTGGCACAAAATAATAATCTTCAGATAGCAATTGGTAATGTATTGCAAGCCAAGGCGGCACTTAGTCAAGTTAATATGAACTGGGTTCCAACCGTGCCAATTGGTGCTGCTGGCTTTGCTGGGCAAGTGTTTAATTCTAGTTTTACGAATAATAGTGGCAATCCAGGTTTAAATTATAATAGCAATAATCAGAGCTTTGATGGTTATGGTGCAGGCTTTATTCCTAGCTATTCCCTAAATATTTTTAATCAAATTAAGC
>JAIETT010000295.1 GCA_019744945.1 Burkholderiales bacterium | reverse complement strand
TTAATAGCCAACAACCGTACCCAATTGATGTCACAGCACAATATGTCATTAACGTAGGTACTCAATCGCAAAAAACTCCATTAACTTCATCTGCATCTCAGAATCAGGCTAAAAGTAATTTGGCTGCAAATTTAGCCTCTGCCAATGTCAGTAACGGTCAAAGCCTATATGTAAATGCCACCAGTCAAACTGATTCCAGTTTAGCCTTGAAACTCGGGAATGTGCCATTACTAGTTGCACCGAGTGATGAAACTAACGCTGCCACAATTTATGTAAGTAGCTTTGGGCGCGTGAGTGATCTTACGATTGAACCTGATAGCGCTAATCTGCAAGTTTATGCGAATAGCTGTGGGAGTGTAATTGAATCAAATGCTAGTTGTAGCTTTAAACTTGGGGTTAATGCGACTAATTCAGGTAGTAGTACGATAGTATTTAAAGTCAAAGGTACGCCAATTTATAGTGTAGTTACATTTTATGCGCCAGTAACGCCTGTTGATGGTGAAGCGCATTTAGTTAATGATACGACTGTTGGGATGATTGGCTTACAAGCCAATCAATCGAGTTCGATTGTTAATTTGGTGTTTAGTAATTTAGGGCTAAACTCAATTAGCGATTTAGTTTTTACGCCACGTAATTCTAGTGGTGGTAGCAGCAAGCTTGAGATTATCAGCAATAGTTGCGCTCCACAGATGGATTCACAAGCGCAATGTGTGGTGCAAGTGCGGGTGGTTGCTGGCACTGCGGCGGAACAAGGCAGCGTGTATCTCGACATCACGGGCAAGGTTGGAACAACAGCCTTTACAACACAAAGTAATACGATTGATTATTATGTCAATACCACAAATACGCTAATTATTGCCAGTCCAGTTGGCTCAAGCGCAAGTTTAAGCGTAGTTGGTAATGGAACTGAAAGTCAAAGCGCAATTTTTACGCTCCAAAATACTGGTAGCAGCACCACGGCAATTAACAGTACCACGCTAAATGGAATTAATCTGCCAACGAGTTTAAGCATTAGTGCTAATCAATGTGGCAATAGCTTAGCCGCAGGTCAAAGCTGTAACATCATAGTTAAATATGGTCCAATGAACTTAGAAAGTAATCTCAGTGGCGTGGCTAATCTAATGGTTAATTATGGTGCAAGCACTGAAAGCAATAATCTAATTGGCACGATTAACTATAGTGGAATTGCGCTGGACAGTTATTTAGCGATTACCAATGTCAGTGCGAGTGGCTTTAGTGGTAGCGGCTCAATCGCCAATCCATATGCCGCTAGTGGTTGTAGTGCAAGCCCAATGGTCATTACGCTCACCTATAAAAATATGTCAGAGAATTTTATTGCACAAAATCTAGCTCTTGATATTATTGATGGTCATCTAACCCCTTATCTGAATGTTGATGCAAGCAGTACTTGTGGTTATGGTGCCAACCCTAAATATCTTGGAATTGGTCAAAGCTGTGATTTAGTCTTAACCGCGGATAAAGCTGCGATGAACAATAATTCGAGCTATAACTTGAATGTAGTTTATCCAAGCGCCAGCTGGAATACCAGCCAAGGTTTTGTAACGCAGAATAACTTCACCTATAATGGCAGTAATACTACTTATGCTGGTTATACCCAACCAACCTTAGTTAGCACAATTACCCCAACTAGCGGGACTAGCTTAAACCGCATGCTCACTCAAACCTTAGTTAACGCCGATAGTTGTGGTAGTTTAACGACCAATATTACGAGCTTAGCCGCATTTGGCGTAACTGCCGCACCAACTACCACAACGAGTGGTTGCACGGTTAATAATGATGGTTCGGTGAGTTGTATTAACTCTAGCAGCAGTGCTAGCAACGTAATTAATTATACTTTAGATGCCAACATTCCACAACCTGCAGATATGTTCTTCCAGTTTAGCTTACAAAATGCTGGAATCCAGATTTGGTATAACCCAAGTATTTTATTATTTAGATTGGGTAATTAAAAAGTAGTGATTACATCACTGAGTCTAGGTTGTTGCGGCCTTTACCAGTAGCGGCCTACTCTAAGTGATGTTGTATATTAAATTTTTGTAGTAAATAATTTATTTTATATTTATGGCCGTGCTAAAGAAGAGAGTCCTTATGAATTTAAATCTAAATCAAATGTCAGAATTAGCCAGTTCGTCGAGTCAAGAAAGTAGTGGCTTAAGTGCTAAATTAAAATCATGTAGCTATCTATTATTGCTACTCTTATTGAGTGCTGCATCTTGTGTGGTGTTACCTAGCTGTAGCAGCAGCACCGCAACGGCAGCAGATAATAATAGCAATTTAAGC
This sequence comes from Burkholderiales bacterium, assembly GCA_019744945.1. Lineage (GTDB taxonomy): Bacteria > Pseudomonadota > Gammaproteobacteria > Burkholderiales > UBA11063 > Aquella. The sequence continues at coordinate 6,784 of JAIETT010000295.1, read as the reverse complement.
ACTAGCTTAACGTTAGAAAAAGCCGCTACGGTGCCTGTTCTCGATGGTAAAGCTACTCAAGCTGGGGTGTACATTCACAATAATACAGGGCAAAGCATTAGTGGCATTCAATATGCAAGCGTCATAACTGGCACGTCGCAAGGGCAATCAGTAAATAATCAACTGCTGCAACTTAACCTAAATAATTGCACTACCATCGCAGCCAATAGTAGCTGTCTGCTGAGCTTTAGCACACCTATCTTAAGCCTTGGACAAAGCGGGAGCAGTTTAATTGATGCGAGCTATAATGGACAACATAGCAAACAGTTAATCAACTACCGTTATTACAGTAGTAACGATTATACTGGCGTTAACTTTAGTGATGGCAGTAGTACTTTATATGGCACGAATGATTATGCGACGGTGTATGCTTTTGTTGGCAAATCGCAGAGCCAAACCAAGGTTGGCTTTAATGCAAGCAATCCTAGCTTAGCCGTGAGCAGTGGTTTAACGAATGGCAGCGTTGATATTGCGAGCAATCAAGTAGTTGCATTAGAAATCAAATCTAATCAAGCTGTAACCAGCAATTTAGTCAGTTTAACTCCATACACAGTTACAACCTTTAAACAATTAGCTAACTCATTACAAAGCGCTAATCTCCAAAATCAAAATCTTCAAGTAACAATCAACCCAACTCAGCAAGCTAATCTACTGATGAGTGATAGCCCAATTTTAAATGCAACCGGTGAATCTAGCGCAACCATAACCTTGATTAATAACGGCAATCAAACCGCAACTAATATTAACCTAACTTCAGCCGATAGCGCAAAAGTAACTGTAACTAGCGCAAGCAGCAATCCGTGCACCAGTGGCGGCAGTCTTGCGGCTGGCGCGAGCTGTAATTACAAACTTAGTTTAGTTGATTTGTATAACAATGGACAAAGCAGCTTAAACCTAGCTTATAACAATAGACTAACTAGCATTAACATTAGTCAAACGGTCTCTTACTACAATAATTTAGCCGCACCGATGGTCTCAGTTGTACCCACTAGTAGCAGCTTTAGCGAAAACATCAACACTGCGAACACGCAAGTCTTTAACGTGCAAAATATTGGCAATGCACCCTTGAGTAATTTAGGCGTTAGCTTAAGTAAAACTTTAACACAAGCGACACTCAGTCAGACTAATGATTGCGGCGTACAAATCAAGGCCAAAGCCAGTTGTACGATAACTGCAATGATAAGCGCCAACGCCAATGTTGATAGCGGCATCTTCTATGCTAAACTCAATGGAAGCTTTAACAATGGAAGCACCACGACAAATTATAGCTTTGTCAGCAAACCAGTTAGCACAACTATAACTGATCCGACTATTGCGACAATTAGTTCAACTACGCCACAAACGGCAGCTATCGATGTCAGCGTAGCAACCAGTATTGCACTGAGCTTTAGTAAAGCGATGGATCCAACTACGCTCAACGCAACTAACATTCAGCTGCAAAAAGTTAGCGACAGTTCCAGTGTTTCGCTCACCTTCCAAGGTGTGACTAATAATAATCAAACCGTAACGTTTACCCAAACTAGTGGCAATCTCAGTGATTTAACTGACTATAAGATAGTGGTTAATCCCAGTGCGATTAAGGATTATAATGGCAACTCCATGGGACAAACGAGCACTCAAACTGCCGCTAGTTTTACCACTGGGAATAATGTTGTGATACCCACTATCGGCTCAGTTAACCCGAGCACTGGAACAAGTAATCAAAGTAAAACGCCAACGATAAATATTAGCTTTAGTGTGCCAATGAATCCAGCTACTTTGACCACCAGCAATATTATGTTAAAAACAGCGGCTGGAGTAATTGTAGCGGGTACCGCTATCACAATTACCAATAGCGATCAAAACGCAACGGTAAATCTAAACAGTACGCCATTGGCCGATAGCACGACGTATCAGTTAGTGTTAAATGAAGTTAATTTAACCAGCAGCACAGGTGGAGCTATGGGAACCAACCCCGCTTACGTGGCAACTAGTTTCACGACAGGGGATTTCACTGCACCAACACTCAGTGGTACTATTCCACTTAATGGCGCAACTGGAGTTGCCGTTGAATCGCCGATTAGCTTGACTTTTAGTGAAGCAATGGATACGGCAACCTTAACTACCACAACGGTAAAATTGCAAAAGGTTAGTGATAGCAGTTATGTAAGCTTAAACAATCCATCCTTTAGCAATGTTAACCAGACCGTAACTTTCCAGCCAAGTGCGAGCTTAAGCGTTGGTGAGACTTATAACCTTGTGATTAATCAGAGTGCTATTAAGGATGTTGCTGGCAATGCGATGGGCGTTGCGATTAGTCAGACGGTGAGTAATTTTACAGTGAAGTCTATTCCTGCGGTAACCATCTCGCCAATTGCTAATTGGACTACGATGATGGGCAGCACCTATACCTTTACCGCCAGCATTAGCAGTGGTAGTTCCACGGTGATACCAATTCTATTCGACAATAGCATAGGGGATTATCCACCAATTTCACCGACTTCTTGCAACTTAAACTCTGCAGTCAGCGGGTCAGAGAGTTGTGTCTTTGTCGTAGATGTTGGTTCTTATCTTTTCTGGGCTCCAGCCTCTTATGTTAATAGTGGCAATATTGCGGCCCCAACAGTTATCGTTAATGATATTTTTGGGCTTCAGGTAACTGCCCCTGATGGCGCTGTTATCAATGGCGGATCATCGACACTAAACATTAATCCTCTTGCGGGAACAACTACCGTCCCCTATGTGTATCTGGCTGCCACAGAGTCTGGAGCGTTAAATACAACTACGAACATTACTGGTATTACCTGGGGTGCAGGCGGTAGTGTCACTACGCGCTTTAGCGCTGCCACATCCTCAACTGGTGCGGCATGTACTCAGATCGAGTCAGATAATTTGACTGGGTTAAGTTGGATTAAATCTCCGTCTATACAGAAATATAACTGGAGTGCCACGGCTGTGGCAGGATCTGCACAGGATTATATAACCACACTAAATGGAGCTGGTGTATGTGGCTACAAAGACTGGCGCTTGCCAACCGTTACGGAGCTAAGAAGTTTAATTAATTATGCGGCATCTTCTCCAGCTAGTTGGCTTAATGCCAGTGGTTTTAGCAGTGTGCAGGCCAATAATATCTCTTATTATTGGTCGTCCTCTGCTGCTTACGCGTCCGCGTTGGGTCCTAATTCCGCGTGGGTCGTGCTTTTCCTTAACGGCAGTGTGTCTGCGGCCAATAAGACTAGCACTACCTATGTTTGGCCAGTTCGTGGTGGACAGTAGGTCATTTGATCATTTGTTTATTAATACTCAATCTTATTTTATGGAGACACTGCGGTGAAAACCACGATTATAAAATTAATCTTGCTTTTAAATTTATTCAGTCTGGGCTGGGCGGCGAATATCGCCTATGTAGCTAAAGTCGGTCCTGGTGATACCGCTGCGGTAGGTGCGGGTAAACAGTGGCCAACTACCAGCTTTGTAGCGGATTCAAGTGGACAGTGTCTGACCGATCAGTTGACTGGGCTGATGTGGGCTAAGAATTCCTCCTTGCTTGGTACTGGTTCTTGGGGTGCGAGCACTAGCCCTGGTACTGCTCAATATAAGGTGGCACAGATGAATAGCATGAGTAGCGCGAAAGGTTATCATCTCTGCGGCTACGGCGATTGGCGTTTGCCGAATATCAATGAACTCGCTAGTCTAATCAATTATAAAGATACAACTAGCCCTGCTTCATGGTTAAATACGAACGGTTTTAGTAATGTTGTGCAGGCCTATCGCTTTTGGTCGTCTTCTACTGACGCGTCAAATACCGATCGCGCGTGGGTCGTGCTTTTCAATTTCGGCCCTGTGAATGCGAACAATAAGACTAGCAATAACTATGTTTGGCCAGTTCGTGGTGGCAAGTGATGGGTCATTGGGTGATTTGATGATTTGCTTGAACTCAGGTGATGTGTGGTCACTTCTAAAAATAGAAACCCGATTCCTGTTTTTGGCTATAGCCAATTTTGCGGTAGAAGAATAGAATAACGCCATCGGATTCTTTTACAGACTACTTGAAAAAACTTATTGATGATAAGCACTAAATATTTAGAACTTGTTTAGATTCTTCTTAAGAATGAGTATTATGGAATTTAAGTTTAGTTAATTAAGTCTTGTAAAAATTTCAATTAGTGATTGAGTTAACCAATCTTGCGGCAACACTGCCTTAAGATAAGTTGTCTACGTTGTCTGCTACTTGACAGCAGAATGTTCTTGGTGTAGAAATTATTATAAAAAAGAGGTTTATTATGTTACAAACAATTAAAAAATTTTTAAAAGCGTATTGGCGGTTCGTCGTGTTGTCAAATAGAATGGAGGCGCAATCTTGGTCTCTTACATCCAAGAGCTCGTTTCTTTAATTAACAGAAATATTAAATTAATGCTTTATATGAAAAAACAATCGATGAAACTTAATTGGGTGCTCTTATTTGTGGCTATTCTTGCAGAACTAATCGCGACCTCTACGTTAAAAGCCTCTGAAGGTTTTTCTAAATTAATTCCTTCACTGGTTTGTATTATAGGATATGTAATTGCTTTTTATTGTCTGTCTTTGACATTACGGAGTATTCCTGTTGGTGTTGCTTATGCAATTTGGGCAGGTGTTGGAATAGTTTTAGTTACAGCGGTTGGCTGCTTATACTATAAACAGCCTTTAGATTTAGCCGCCGTAATTGGTATTAGTCTGATTATATTAGGGGTGGTAATTATTAACATTTTTTCAAGAATAAGCGCACATTAAAAGGTACAAATTAGTGCTTTAAGTGGTTTAAAATTGGTTAGCACCAAAGCAGCAAAATTAGTTAACCGAAGTTATACTTATATGAATAAATAAATATTGTCAAAATAATAGAGTGTTCTTTTAAAAGGAGACTTTAGTATTTTGTGTAATCATATAATGCGTATTTTAATAAATATTAAGTTATAATTTTGAAGAGGAGGGTATTATGCAGGTAGCCAAATTATTTTCAATTATAAAAAAGTTAGAATTGGAAAACCAGCGGCATATTCATGAAAACAAACAGCTTAAACGTATGGCATTTTATGATTCATTAACCCAGCTTCCAAATCGGTTTGCATTTAACGAGCAGATTAAGACTGCACTTAATTTTAGCTTGCGTAATAAACACAAACTGGCGATTTTATTTATAGACATCAATGGATTTAAATTAATTAATGATACCTATGGTCACACAATTGGTGATCTTCTATTAATTCAAGTTGCAAAATGTTTATGCCATGCTACACGTAATGTTGACATAGTTTCTCGTTTTGGCGGTGATGAATTTGTAGTCGGATTAACTTCAATTCATACCCAAAATGACGTACTAGTTGTAACTGATAAAATCATTAAGACACTAAATCAAATTGAATCGATTAATGAGATTTCATGCAAAGTAAATGTAAGTATTGGAGCATGCTTGTTTCCTGATCATAGCGATAATCTCGTCGAATTATTAGAGTATGCTGATTTAGCCATGTATCGAGCAAAACAAAATAAAGCAAGTAGCGTGGTTTTTTATAACAATTAAGCTTTTGCTAATCGATTTATGCTGGTCGTTGTAAACTATTTGTGTCCTTTTAAAGGGACACCGATATTGTTGTTATTGTTGTACAGTTTATGCTTTAATGAATATGCAGTTGTAATTTTAAATTTTAAGGTGGAAACCGTTATGCCAAAGTTATCTATATTAATGATGTCTATTGCATTCTTAAGCATGACTTTAAGTGCCTGTAACGATGGGGTACAAAGTAATAATGCGCAGCAAACTGCTGATGCTGCTGCGACAGTGGTAAATAGTGTTCAAGCAACAAACGAACAATTTATAAAAAATACTTGTCTTAGTGGTGTATTTAACACCAATGGTAGTCTCAGCTTAACTAACTCTTGTTCATCGGCACAATCGTTAGCTCAAGCCAATCTTAAATTTGTTTCTCAGGATAGCTCAGGAGATGCGCTGGCATTGGATAAATTTTATAATCAAGATTCTGGTTTGAGGGTTGAGTTTTCATCTGCAGGTTCAAATCAACAGATTGGTAGCTTTGCGTCAGTGGATAAAGGTTTAGTGATTGATGGCGGACAAACATTGGTTTTTAGCGGTCCGATTAATCAAGTTGATCAAGATTCATTTGATTCGATACAAGCTAATAAGACCTTGGAGTTAATTAGTTTGGGTGGCGCAATCAGTAACAATAATTTATCCACCGCTAATCTACCCACTACGCAAAATGTAGAAGTTAATGAGCAAAGTAATGGAAAATCACTCTTAGCGGTTGCCGCGGTTAAGCTGGGTAGTTTGGCACTAAAAATAAATACCGCCAAGGCTGGATGTGGTACGTGGACTAACTGTGATAATTTAACTGCTCAAGTGAATGATTCTGCTGGCTCTGCAGTTGGTTCTATCACGGTGCCAGCTGCTTCTTTTGGTAAAACTTATTCAGCTACGATCCCTAATTTGGCTCCAGGTAACTATACAGTTACATTATCAAATGTTGGTAACACAACCGTCGTAAGCTCCAATGCTGCTCCAGTAATTAAAGCCGGTGTAACTACAACCGATACGGTCACTTATACAACTACCATGGGTTCAGCTAAAGTTACGGTAGTTACTAGTGCGGCGGCTTGTGGTGTTGGAGCTAATTGTTCAGGGCTCTCGGTGTCACTAGTTAATCCAATCGATGGTACTTCTGTCGCTAGCTTTAAGGTTCCAGAGTCTGCTTTTGGTAAATCTTA
>JAIETT010000028.1 GCA_019744945.1 Burkholderiales bacterium | reverse complement strand
TAGTAATACTCCTCAATTTGACTAAATGTTATCAAATTGTCTAATTATGAGTGGTACTATTATACGGGGCTAGGACATGGTGTTGCTTTTATTTTCAACTCAGGCGTGTACTGATATATTCCTATCTGGCCTACCACAGATGGCAGCAACATTTAATGAAACAATGCTGGTGACTAATTTAACAATATCTATATACAATTATAGCCAAGCTTTTTTTGTACTCTTCATTGGCGTTATTAGCGATTTGAATGGAAGACGTTCAACTATACTCATCTGCTTAGTATTACATATAGTTGCTTCAATTTGCATTGCACTTTCTAATTCAATATCTATTGTGATTCTAATGAGAATAATTCAAGCTCTTGGAAGTGCCGCTATTTACATCATATTAAGGTTAATAATAAAAGACACGATGGAGAAAAAAGCACAAATTCATGCCACAGGATTATTAGTAATTGGGCTAGTTTTATCTCCTATACTAGCTCCAACTGTTGGAGCATGGATAATTCACTTTTCAAATTGGAGAGCATGCTTTTGGGTTATTGCAATTTTTGAAATGCCTTTACTGATTTGGGCACTAATCACAATAAAAGAGACGAATCATAAACAGCTAGAATTTAGAGCGTCATTCAGTATTAAAAATCACTTTTTAAGTTATTATTTAATCCTTAAAGATCGTTATTTTTTAAGCTTAGCTCTAATTGTTGGTGCGACATTTGCTGCTTTTTATGCATTTATTAGCATTTCAAGCTATTTATACATTAATCAATACAACATAGGAAATATTAACTACTCATACATATTTATCGGTATTGCTTTATTCTATCTAATTGGCAATCGTATTATGAGCAACCTAAATGCGAATAATACATCTCCGCAGAAGATAATTAAAATCGGAATATATACTTCATTATTTGGTACCGCATTAATATTGGCTGCGCTATGTACTCAAGAAAGATTTGCTATATTAACCTTTATTACAATTGGAAGTTGTTTTCTTAGATTAGCAACTGCACTAATTAACCCACCAGTACAGGTAGTTATAACTAATCATTTTTTAGAAAAAGGCTCATATGCATTAGGTTTATTAACATGCATACAATACTCTTTTGCTGCCATTGGCACAATGACTGTATCATGGTTATCGTTACAGCCAAGCCATAATTTTATGATTAGCACACTTATATTTATAATATTATCAATTATTGGATACGTATTGTGTTTTAAAAATAGAATTAATACGTGATTGCACCATACCGCTAAAACTATGCAATAATTTGGACAATACTAAAAAAATATAATAAACACTCAGCCAATTAAAATTTGGATTGCAAAGGATGGTTTTAGTGATATAGCTCAAGCTAGGAAATGATATTCATATCAAACAGAATATTGTTTAAATTGAAACAATCAAGTTTTAATTTATTGATTATTTTATGAATATGAGACTCCAGAGTTCCATCGGTAATCTTCAGGTGTTGAGCAACCAGTTTATTCTGGATGAGTCTTTTTTTGGTGATTAATACCATTATTTCAGCATGTGTCGGCAAAGTTTCAAAATAATCTAATATGCCGACATGTTGCAGAAATTTTGAGATAGCCTGTTTACGATTTTGGTAGAAGTGGCGATAATATTGGTATAGTTTACCTAATTCCAATGTTGCAGTCAAGTCTTCTGAGGTTCCCAGTATCGCGATGACGCGCTGGTCATTATTTATTACTGGATATTTTGCCATATGGTGTGCCCACACCATACCTTGCGAGTTTAACCATACACGGTGCGGTTTAATTACTGGTTTAGCCGTGTATAATACTTCTTCATCAAATTTAGCTACCTGAAGCGCATTATCCAGCCACATTTTATCCATAAATTGATTTACATCCCATACGGTAGAGCCAATTAAATCATTTGACTTTGTCATTCCGTACACGTCTAAATGCGCAGAATTAACATCCAAGCATTTTCCACTTTTAGCATCTTTCAATATTGTATGTCCACGCATATTATGTATGAGCATTTCAACCAAAGCTGAACTAACCGTATTTTCGATGGTTTACTCCTTTGAAGATGTTGCAATTGTTCACATAATTGTACAAGAAATCATAAACCATATAGACTTAATTAATTTAGTGTTAAATTAACCAACTAATATAGTTGAATATTTTCCATTAGAATTTTTTATCTAGGCATTACCTAGATGATTTATTGCAGAACAATAACTGAAAATTTGGTTTGAGGTCGAGTTGCAATAGGTTGCATGGCTATAAAGTCAAAAAAATCAATCTATTGCAGCTTCTTTAAAACTTTTATAGGATGCAATACTCATGAAAATTAAAATTAAGTCGTTACACGATGAAGTGCTTGTGGACTCTGTGGTTAGTGATAAAGTTTATGTTACACTGGATCAACTAGTAAATGAAGAATTTAATATTCCATGTAATACAGCTAAAATAGAAAATCAATTGGAGGATACGCTTACTCAATTACTTCTTGGTTCAAAGAGGCTTAGATCTGGAAATTACCCGTCAATATCATGTGTGGATTCGATAAAAAAACTTGTCCACAAAAAAATACTCAATAGTGAACCTATTCCAATAGTTGTTCCAATGGGACCGCATAAAACAATTGTTAATGAACAAATTGATTTAGCTGAAATTTATGCCCTAAAGACTTTAAGTTCTTTAAATTCTAGGGTCACTGAATATTACCCTGCTGGTCTGAAATTTTATTTACGCGAAGAAGATATTACGGGCTGGTTTTTAACCGGGACATCTGCGTCGATTCGTGAGAATATTGAGCAATATTTGAACAATTTCAACCGACTAATAAAGATTTTAGGTTACGAAAAATTTATCATTCCATTTCGCGAAAGTCAACTTGCCAGTTTTGAAGACGTATTAGCATTAGTTGATATTTACTCTGCGCCAATTCGGAACTACATTAGTGATACCCAAAATTTAACCGACAACAACTATCAAAAAGCTTCCAGTTATCGAATCTTAAAGGCTTTGGGTTGGAAAGGTGAAATTCCCGTCGAACAGAGAGCGTTTTATCAAGAACGCTATACTCGCCATTATCCACATAAAACTAGGCTCGAAATTGATGAAATGATGGTTAATTATTTGGCTATTTCTTTTGCCAAGTCTCAATTAGGCGCACTGGTACCCAAAGAGAGCAAACATGACTATATCCAGCTAACTTTTGTACCACCAGTACCAGGTATTCCAGACGACATAGCTTCAAGACGAGTACATTATCGAACCTTGCCATCCTCTATTTCTCGGCTACACTTGCCATTTTGGCGCGCCAAAGGCTTTTTGACTTTTGAAGATCAAACCGTGAAACCAGCTATAAATAATTGGTATTCGCCACGAGAGTTCCATGAGCATGAAATTACGTTGGGCTCAGGTCATGATTCGGTAGTTGTGCGAGCGGATATTATGAGGCAATATATAAATGTCAATTAAAGTAAATAGCTAGGTTGTCAATAATCAACTAAGATCGCCCTTTACGGGCGTGACTTCCAATGCCCACCGTACACACTCCCTCCGTAGCATGCAGCAATTATTAATTTTCCAATCGATGTAATGCCTACCCTACACAACTTAAATTGATATCATGTCTGGCATACCTATAAAAAACCCTCAACCAAAATAGTTAAGGGGATTTAATTTTAAATTCATTCCAAGCAGAATCAATCATCGTTATAATCGTAATCATTATCATTTTGATCTTTGGCGAACAAAAATGGCACGTTAATAAAGTAACGCGAGGCTTGCTCATCAATATATTTCATATTCAAATTACCATTACAAAACTCTTGATAGGTATATTCTTCAAAACACTTACTGCGACTATTCACGCTCATGACAAAACTATTCTTAGCTGGATTAGTTGTAATCGTCGCAACACAGCCATTACCAACTGTGTAGTCATAGGCATTCGGTTTTTTAAGTGATTTTTTAAATAACAAATACTCATTAATTGGACATTCTAAACCTGTTGTACTAAACAACACACTTAACCCCATATCATAACCGACCGCAATCAACTTGATACTCGTAACATCTTTTTTATGCGTGTACCAACCAGGCGTAAAGCCCAATTTAAACAAGTTACCCGCCGATTCATTAACATTGCTCATCTGCGGATTAGTTGCATAACGCGTATTTATTCCACTATTGCTTGAACCACTTGAGGTATATTGAGTAGGCGTATCGGCATAACAATTCACCACAGTTGAAATTAATAACACACTGAGTAACCACGAAATTTTCATAACATCCAACCTCATAAAATAAATTAGCTAATTTGACTAATACTTAATCCAACTCACGCGCCGTGATACCCTCTATACACAATATTTATCTCATTAATTCAGCGAGTAAATTTACCCAATGTTTCCAAATACCACAAATTAAGCTTCAACACCTAATCTATGCAGCATAATTATACCGCGTCTCACCCGTAAAATATGTTAAATTAGCGTCTAGTTTTTAATTCGTACTCATCTAATGTCGCCAATTTGATCATTTAAAAAGGAATTCACTTTGAAAACTTTAACTCGTAGCCTGTATGCCTGCTTAATCCTCGGATTATCTAATCAAGTGTTTGCCAGCAGTGCCCTAGTTTTACAAACTGATTTTGGACTTAAAGATGGTGCAGTCTCAGAAATGAAGGGTGTCTCGTTTAATGTTGATAATCAACTGAGAATATTTGATTTAACCCATGAAATTCCTGCTTACAATATCTGGGAAGCCTCTTACCGTTTATACCAAACTGCCGCGTACTGGCCTCAAGGCACAGTTTTTGTCAATGTGGTTGATCCTGGCGTTGGTACTGCGCGCAAATCAGTTGTACTAAAAACTAAAACTGGACAATATTTCGTCTCACCAGATAATGGCTCATTAGGTCTAGTTGCACAAAAATTCGGTATCGAAAGTGTCCGTGAAATTGATGAAAACGTTAATCGACTAAAAGGATCAGCTGGTTCATATACTTTCCACGGACGTGATGTCTATGCTTACACCGGAGCACGTCTTGCGGCGGGCGTAATTACATTTGCCGAAGTTGGTCCAGAATTACCCAAACAAGTTGAAAGCATTCCTTATCAAAAGCCTGAAGTTAAGAATAATGAATTACTAGGCAATATTCCAATTTTAGATATTCAATACGGAAATGTTTGGAGTAATATTAATTCAGATTTATTACAGCAAATTAAGGTTAAAACTGGTGATGTGCTCTGTGTGCAAATCAAGCAAGCTCAACAGGTAAAATATACTGGTAAAGCACAGTATGTCAATAGCTTTGGAGATGTTGCGGATGGTAAGCCCTTGATTTATGTCAATAGCTTAATGAATGTCTCAATTGCGTTAAACATGGCTAATTTCTCCACGAAATACCACGTTTACTCGGGACCTGATTGGTCAATTGCAGTAAAAAAATGCAATTAATTAGCGGCTAACGTAAATAAAAATAAGCTGGTCACAATTTAGCTGACCAGCAAAAATAAACCCATTAAAACAGGAAACCGCTCACCTTGAAAAATGACTACCAATTAGGACTTAAAATCCACCAACTACTTAAGGAGCAGAATTTAGAAAACCCGGTCAATTTTAACCAAATTGAACAATGGGATAATCCAGAATATTTATGCATGATCAAAGAAAAATATTGCGAATTACTGACGCTAATCGGACTAGCTGATACATTATTAGATGGGTCAAAAACCGCCCACAGAATTTTGACCATGCTACTGCAAGAGCGCTTTAGCGGACTAGATTATCACAATTTCCCAAGCTTTAATACTACCGCAAATACATTTAACTACCAAGAACCCTTAATTGCGGAAAATATAATTTTTCAAAGCACTTGCGAGCACCATTTAGTTGCAATTAAAGGTAGTGCCATCATTGCATACCAACCCCAAAACCACATCGTGGGATTAAAAAAACTGAATCAAATTCTCCACTTTTTTGCAGCACGCCCACAATTACAGGAACGTTTAACCCGCCAGGTTTTTGTAGTACTTCAACACTTACTCCAGAGCGAAAACATCGCAATTGTAATCAAAGCACAACATGATTGCATGAATAATCTAAATGTGACCAATGATGCAACTTGGCATGTCAGTTCTCAATTTGGCGGAATTTTCAATAGCGATAAAAACTTAAAGCAGCATATTCTCCAACGAATCTAAGCTCAATCAAGCACATTAATCGACACTTTTACTCACAATTAGCGTGCCACACGTATTGCCAAAAATATTTACCATGGTGCGCACCCGATCCACAATCCGATCCAACGGCATTAAAATCGCAATTGCCGAGAGTGGAATACCAGCCATGCCAAACACCGTGACAAAGCTTACCATTGAAGTTTCAGGAATCCCACCCACCGCAATCCCCGTTAAAATACACGCCAGCGCTAATAAAATTTGCTGGGTTATATCGGGGTGAATGCCCAAGATATGCATAAAGAATAAGCAGGCTGCCATTTCATACATCATACCTGAGGCGAAATTCATCGAGGCACAAATTGGCAACATAAAGTTAACCACTTTCTTTTTACCACCCAACTCAAGCGCTTTTTCAAGCGCCAATGGTAACGTAGCTAGCGAACTCGATGAAATAAATGCGGTTGTGAAAATTGGTAAACATTCGCGTAAAATTCGCCGTACACCCAAATGACGGTATAACGCAGTTACCAATAAAATTTGCCAGAGAAAATGGATAAATAACGCCACAAAAAACAAACCGACAAATTTAAGTAAACCAACCAAATTCGCACCAAGTGCCCCACTCAGATAACTATCTGATACCGAGGTACCAATTAAGACAAAAATCGCCAACGGCGCTAAATACATAACTCCATTTAACAGCACTAAAAACATCTCACGGGTGCTCGTCATGACTTGCAAAATTGGACGGGCTTTTTCTTGATGCAAAGCACAGCTAATCCCAAACATAATTGAGAATGCCACCACTGGTAAAACATCAAAATTCACCAGCGATTGAAAAATATTGGCTGAAAATATATAATTGAAAATGTGACTTGGATCAATTGCGGTTGAGGTTGATTGGCTATAATGTGCGCCACTCAACAAACTACTGGCATTAATATTGCCGCTAATATCAACTAAATTAAACACCACTAAACCAATAGTTACCGCGGCTATTTCGGTTAAGACAATATAAATCACCGAATTACGCGCAACTTTCTTTAACTCATGCAGCTGCTGCAAACCGCCAATGGTCACAATTAGCGAGGTTAAAACAATTGGTAGCGCACATAATTTAAGCAAATTAATAAAGGTGCTACTGATAAATTCCAGCGGCTTAAACAGATGTGGAAAGCCAATTCCGAGCGCAAAAGCCAATACCAGTGCGGCGAGAATAATTTTACCTTGATGATTTCGATATAACTTTAACATAACGATCCAGCTAAAAATAGTTTATGAATTGCATTGGTTATTATAAACTAGCTCAAGAATTAACGCAAAAAACTTTCAATTCCATCCCTCACCAATAAAACCACGGCGCGTAATTTAATGCAAAGTTACATCATTGGCAACGGCAGAATCAACTTGCTCAGCACTCTCAAAAGCCATCATGTTATTGACAAACATTGCCATTAACAATGAATTGGCAATTTTAACTGGTCCATCTAGCAAATACTCGGTGTAGTCAGCATCAAATTTTTGCGGAAAATCTAATAAATATTGAGCAACTAAATTAAACTCATTATTGCTATAATTCGGCTGAAATTTTTTCACTAATTGCTGTGCTAATAAATGTTGTGCATGTAACGAGTCAACATAAAAATCCAAAACATCTTGCCCCTCAATTATTAAGTAACTGTGTTTCAAATGGTTTTGAATTCGTTGATGATCCCAATAAACATGATAAATCCAAAAATAACCCACATACCAATCCAATAAATTACGCTGCTGCTCATCATTTAACTGGTCAAATTCAAAATATTTGCCACGAAATTTATCCATTCCAACTATTGGAATAATGTTATCGTATTTTTGAACCGCCGCATAACATTTACTATACATTCCCTCAATCAAAAGTGAACCCATCCGCCTAAATTCGGCTTCATCACGAAATGTATTTTGTAGCTTAAATTTAGTCGCGGGATCAAGAAACAACTGAATTGGATTAACTTCCGTCGCGGCAGACAAACAACTATACAGCATACCTTGCAATAAAAACACATTCAAATCTGTACCATAACACTTTTGTACTAAACCGCTTAACTCATTTATTTCTGCTTTAGCAAATTTCATCTTGACCACCTTTCAATTAATATACACTCTAATTCAGCTTAAAATTTCACCATACTTAAAAAAATAACACCCTAAGGTATCCTTTTTACACAACAACTAAACTACCGCATCGGGATTACGCAGCTGCAGGCGCCATAAATAAGCATATTGACCATTCTGTGCCAATAATTCGGCATGGCTGCCTACTTCAATAATCGCACCATGTTCGAGCACATAAATACGATCGGTATTAACCACCGTCGATAAGCGATGTGCAATTGATAAGGTTGTGCGACCTTTGGACACTTCGAGCATAGCTTGTTGAATCATATCTTCGGTGTGATTATCTAAGGCTGAGGTGGCTTCATCCAGAATTAAAATAGCGGGATTTTTAAGAATTGCGCGGGCTAAGGCGATGCGTTGGCGTTGTCCACCAGAGAGTTTTTGTCCACGTTCACCAACTAATGTTTGATAACCGTTGGGTAATTGCTTAATAAAGTTATCGGCTTCGACCAATTTAGCCACCCGCAAGACTTCATCCAGCGACGCTGTAAAGCTACCATAACGAATATTATCTGCAATGCTACCATCAATCAAGAACGTTTCTTGGCTAACCACACCGATTTGGCTACGCAGTGAATTTAGGCTTAATTCATCAATTGGTTGCCCATCCAATAAAATTTCTCCCGCCTGATTCTGATAAAAGCGTAATAGCAATTTAACCAGCGTGGATTTCCCCGAGCCAGTGCTGCCCACAAAGGCGATATTTTCACCTGCTGCAATTTTAAACGACAGATGTTTAAATAATTGCTCGCGCTCTTGATAAGCAAAATCTACCGCATTAAATTCGAGTTG
>JAIETT010000071.1 GCA_019744945.1 Burkholderiales bacterium | reverse complement strand
AATCATGCAGATTGTGAAATTATTGATATTTCACCGATGGGCTGTCGCACGGGTTTTTATATGAGTGTAATTGGTCGTCCATCTGAAGAACGGATTGCCAATGCGTGGTTAAATGCAATGCATGACATTGTTAAGGTACATAAGATTCCTGAAGCTAATCAGTATCAATGTGGAACATTTATTATGCATTCGTTGCCTGAGGCGAAAGCCATTGCTGAGAAAATTATCGCCGATGGCATTGGTGTGATGAGTAACGAAGCTATTCAGCTTGATTTGGCTAAAGTAGAATAAATTGTGCGCTGGCAAATAACCCCGCAGATAATCGCCCGGAGTTTTATGTTGTGCGATGCTGCGGTAATTTTTAGCACGGTGGATGCCAATCGCGCGTATTTACGTGAGTGGCTACCGTGGTTAGATAATATCAGTTCGATCCATGATTATGAGGTTTTTATTCAACAATCTCAGATTGATGAAGCTAGTGGCGTTTCGTTAACCTTGGGTCTGTGGGATGGTGATAACTGTATTGGTGTTTGTGGATTTAATAGTTTTGCGCCAGTGGCTAAAATTGGTTATTGGTTAGCAGAATCCTATCAAGGGCAAGGCATTATTCAATGTGCTTGCCAACAATTAATTAACTATGGTTTTCAGCAACTGAATTTAAAGCAAATTACTCTTCAAGCGGCGGTAGATAATTATAAAAGCCGTGCGGTTGCCGAAAAACTGGGTTTTACTCTACAAAATATCTTACCGCAACATGAATGGTTATATGATCATTATGTAGATCATGCAGTGTATGTTTATGCTTGACACCCTTACAGAAATTTAAATAAATATTTCGCTCAGAGTATCAATGAGATGCTCAAACAGCGTGATAGATTAAATAAAACTTGAGTTGGTTTATTTTTTAATTTGTAGATGTTACTCACCGACGTTTCAGTTTAAACGCTTATTGTGTCACACCTCAGTGGTGATTAATTGGTTGAGTAACTTAGTGTGTTTATTTTTTAAGAAGTTAGAAGGTGCAGATTGAACTCTTTAGTTAATGATTATTTTACTAATATCAAGAATTTACTTGATCAAATATTAAGTACCCAAAATAAAAATATTGAGCTTGCTGCCGATATAATTGCTGATGCAGTAATGGCTGATGGCTGGCTATATGTTTTTGGTACAGGGCACTCACATATGATTGCTGAGGAGTTATTCTATCGCGCTGGAGGATTGGTAAGAGTTTATCCAATTCTTGATACGGCACTGATGTTACACGAGGGGGCGGTTAAAAGTTCAGCTCTTGAAAGATTATCTGGGTATGCGAAGTGTTTATTCGATGATTACCCCGTTACAGCCAAAGATGCCATTCTTATAGTGTCACATTCAGGGCGTAATGCTATACCAGTTGAGATGGCTCTTGAAGCTAAAGCGCGAGGACTGACTGTAATTGCATTAACTAATCTTAGTCATAGCCAAGCCGTGAGTTCAAGACATAGTTCTGGTAAAAGATTATTTGAAATTGCAGATGTAGTAATCAATACTTGTGGTGAAATAGGTGACGCTAGTTTGGAAGTTAACGATATAAAAATTGGTCCAACTTCAACCGTAACTGGTTCTGCAATTGTAAATGCGCTAATTATTCGGGTCGCTGAAATTTTTGCTAAAAATAATTTTAGTGGAGAATTTTTTGCTAGCAGCAATACAGATAATGGTGAAGTAAAAAATTTGCAATATATTGCAAAGTATAAGAATTTCGTTCGCTCATTGTAATTTAGGTTTTAATGTGCTTCAAATTACGTTTCTTCTATGATATCAAGTAAACAACGCTTGTGTTGTCTGTTTAATGGCTAGTTTTGAACATTAGTGGTACATTGCAAATTTTAAGCGTAAACTGGATTCTTCAATAGGAATTTCAAACCCCTATGGCAAGACAAAATACCAGTGGAAATTACGTAATGGAAAAGCCGAAAAAGTTAAATTAACGCAAATGAGAATCATTCTCATGTATAATCTACCCTGCAAAATTAGCTTATATTTTAAAAGGGTTGTCTGGATGTTAAGAAAATTTGTCGTAATTGGCGTATTTAGTAGTTTTAGCTATTCTGCATTTGGTTTGAATGATTTAACGGCGGAAACTCAAGAAGTTAACGAAAGCGCGGTTGAAGTCAGTGACGTTAGTCCTGATTATATTAATCGACAGGCTTATATTCAAAATCCATATATTGGTATGCCTAGTGGTGGAGGTGCGCAAAATATTGCTGAAAGTCAATATGTTGCAATGAGCGCCGCTGAAAAGCTCTTTACCACTGGTAGTTGGAATGTTTTTGGTGCTGCGAGTTATGTGAGTCAAAATGGCGCAAATAACTATGGTTATGGTGCCAATATTTTTGCACAAACTGGGCAGTTGGGTGGATTTTCCGTCGGTGGCTTAATGACGGTCATGAATCCAGCCTTTAGTGGTCAACTGAACCCTAGTGAACTTGCGGATCAAGCACAAGGGTTATCCATTTACCAACAAATTACCCCACAAGAGTTATTTCTAGAGTATCAATACGACCATCTGCTGCAGGCTGATGTCGGTTGGATTGGGATTAGTAATAGTCCATGGATGACGTATTATCAAAATAATGCGTTGAATTTAGTGACTTATCAAGGTGCGATGGTTAATGTTAACCCTGGCGCTGGTTGGCTGTTAAGCGCATTTGCAATTAATGGCGCTCAATTACTTGGTGAAACTGGTTTTAGTCAGCAAACTATGTATAATAGCACGTTTGATTTTGGCACAGGCGCTGGTGATATCGCTAATGCAGGTAGTCCAAGCACATTCGCCGTGGGGGCTAACTGGACTAGCTCAGGTGGAATGTTAGATGCGCGTTTGTGGGGTTACCAATTTACCGATTATGCCGATATGGCGTATGCGGATACAACGATTAAATTGCCGATTAATGATGATCTAGGGTTTACCGTCGGTTTTCAGGGAGCGCTCCAAGGTGCGAATGGAAACGGCAATATTTTAAACACGAGTGGTTATGGTAATAGCGTAAATAGCAATATGCTAGGGGCTCAATTCGGGTTTAATTATTCCATGCTCGGCTTACAACTTGGCTACAATAATATTTGGGGACCAAGCGATGGTTATCAATCAGGTGGATTAGTCTCGCCTTATACCTATCAATATGCGACGGATCCGCTGTATACCACTGGTTGGATTCAAGGTATGGTTGAACGTTCTTCGGGACAAGCCTATAAAATTGCACCCTCATTAAGTTTATTAGACAATAATCTAGTTATTACACCAAGTTATCAATATTATGCGACCACCATTATTCCTGCGAGTTCAGAGTATGATTTACAAATTAGTTATATGATTCCTGAAATAAAAGGTTTGACTGTTTTTGGTGGTTATGGTTATTTAACCAATGTAAATGAAGATGGTGATAGTGTTTATCAGGCGCAATTAATGCTAAGTTATTTATACTAATAGATTAAATAATTGCTTAATTTGGTACTAGGAAATAGTTTAGTTCATTAATTTGCTCAGTGGATGGTTCAAACAGGCATAATTCTGGATTAAGCAGGGTGATTTATGATAAAATGCCAAAAATATTTTAGGAACACAAATTGTGAAAATTATGAAACATCGTTATTTATTTGCCATACTAGCTGGAGTAGGTCTGTTGGCAACAGCTTGTTCAACCGAAGCTTCATTTAAAGTCGACGCTGCTTTAACTGCACCATATATTACCGATAGTGAGAATCAAAGAGATGATGGGCAGGCTTTAGCCGAGCGCCTAGATGATGTTTTGGATGCACAAATTCCGACTAATAAAATTAAAGTTGTGGTTGATCATTATAATGTGTTGTTAGTTGGGCAAGTGGCGAGTAATACTGACAAAGCCACGGCTGAAACTATTTGTAAGAAATGGCCAAGTACGCAAAAAATCTTTAATTACCTAACGGTGAATGCTCAGCCGTCATTAAATATGAACTCATCTATAACTAGTGAAGCTACAAAGCGTATTTCAATGCAATATGATATTGAGCCAACCGCAATTACGGTGACTACAGTAGATAATGTAGTTTACATTATGGGTACTAATATTGGTAACTTGAGTGCTCTGGATGAGGCCATAAAAGGCATTTATTCAATTAGCAAAGTTAATAAAGTGGTTAATTTGGAGCAAAAAGGTAGCGCTGATTACGTCACGAATTAATTTTCTGGATTATTAAGGCAGGAATAATTTGCCTACTTCATGCTGCGGGTATGCTATAATTCGCAGATTTTTGAGGAAATGCAATGTTAAAATCCAGTAAAATAACTAAATTAGTCATCAAGTGTGCCGCCTATTTTGCTGCTGTATTTGCCACTCAATCCCAGATTATTATTTGAAGCTCACTATTTTTTAGTGGGTTTTTTTTTGTCAATTCGATTTTGTAAGGAGCATAGAATGTTAGAACAGTTAATTTTGGATATGTACGATGTTGGAATGATTAAATTTGGTGAATTTACGCTTAAATCAGGCAAGTCATCCTATGTTTATGCGGATATTCGGACCGCAATTTCTTATCCACAGATTTTCACCACGTTGTGTGATTTGATTTATGCCAAAATGGATGGACTGAATTATGATTCAATTTGTGGCGTACCGTATTCGGCATTAACTTTTGCCAGCGGTATTGCTTATGCACATAAAATTCCGATGTTGTTGAAACGTAAAGAAGCCAAAGAGTATGGCACCAAGAAAATACTTGAGGGGGTTTATGCTGAGGGTGACACCTGTTTAATTATTGAAGATGTGGTAACCACTGGCATGAGTATTGGCGAAACGACGCTCGTTCTGGAGCAATTTGGGATTAAAATTAAAGATATTGTGTGTTTTATTAATCGTAATCAAGGCGGACGTGAAAGCCTAACTGCACAAGGTTATCAATTACATAGCATTATTGATTTGTACCAGGTGTTAGAGATTTTATTTAAACATGGCAAAATTTCAGCGGATGACAAAGCGCGAGCTGAAGCATTGATAGGAGCATAAGATGATTAAGTGGCAGAAAGCCTATTTGAAATTAGCCAACGGACGAGTCTTTGAGGGATTGGCGCCAGAGTGGCAAGCTCAAGATAGTTATGGTGAAGTGGTATTTAATACTGGGATGACGGGTTATGAAGAAACTTTGACCGATCCATCGTATTCGGGACAGATTTTAACTTTTACTTTTCCAATTTTGGGTAATTATGGCGTGTCGGATGGTAAACGCTGGGAGTCGCCCGCAATTCATGTAAAAGGCGTGGTCTGCGAAACGGTCTTTGAAACTCCGAGCCATTATTCGGCACAAAAGAGTTTTTTAGCGTGGTTGCAAGAACATAATATACCGTTAATTTGTGGAGTTGATACCCGTGAATTAACTAAAGTTATTCGTGAATATGGGGTGCTTAGTGGCGTAATTACGGTTAATCCTGATTTAGTGGCGGAGTTTAAGGATAGCATGGCGCTAAATTGGGTAGAGCAAGTTTCGCCAAAAGCCGTAGTTACCACAGGCAATGGTAAACATAAAGTTATCGTGGTCGATTGTGGTGCCAAAGAAAATATTCTGCGTTGTTTAGAGCAATTTGATTTAACCATCAAGCGCGTGCCCTTTGATTATGATTATACCAATGAAGATTATGACGGTGTGATGTTATCGAATGGACCAGGCGATCCAAAACAATGTGCAACTACGGCAGCGATTTTAGCCAAGGCATTGCAGAGCAATAAGCCCATCTTTGGGATTTGCTTGGGTTCGCAGTTAATGGCATTGGCAATTGGTGCGAACACGTATAAGTTGAAATATGGGCATCGTGGACATAATCAGCCGTGTATTGATTTGCGCCGTGATCGTTGTTACTTAACTTCACAAAATCATAGTTATGCAGTCGATGATGCGACTTTACCCGCGGATTGGGAAGTAACGTTCCGTCATTTAAATGATAATACGGTAGCAGGAATTAGCCATAAAACGAAGCCTTTTTCGGCGGTGCAATTCCATCCTGAGGCCTCAAGTGGACCGCAAGATACCTTTTATTTATTTGAACAGTTTTATTCGCAAATCGTCGCAGGAGCAGGTCACTAAGATGAAAAATATTTTACTTTTAGGTTCGGGTGGTTTACGGGTTGGGCAGGCTGGCGAATTTGATTATTCTGGCTCACAAGCGATTAAAGCTTTTAAAGAAGAAGGCTATCGCGTAATTTTGGTTAATCCGAATATTGCGACAGTGCAGACTGATCAATCGATGGCAGATGAAATTTACTTTGTGCCGCTACAACAAGAGTTTGTCGCACCGATTATTGCCAAAGAGCAGATTAATTATATTGCCTTGGGATTTGGTGGACAAACGGCGCTTAATTTGGGGCTGGAATTACATCATAGCGGAATTTTAGCCAAGCATAATGTGCAAGTGCTAGGTTCGAGCGTGACCACGATTGAAGCTACCGAAGATCGCGATATTTTTCGTGATTATTTAGAAAAAAATGCGGTAAAAACTCCAAAAAGTAAATCCGCAACCAGCGTTGCCGAAGCAATTGCAGTTGGGCAAGAATTTGGTTACCCTTTGATGTTACGTGCGGCGTTTTCATTGGGTGGCTTGGGTTCGGGAAAAGTTTTTGACGAAGCCGATTTAATTGATAAAGCGGGTAAAGCCTTAAGTGGTGCACCACAGGTTTTGCTAGAAGAATATTTGACGGGTTGGAAAGAATTTGAATATGAAATCGTCCGCGATCTCAAAGGCAATAGCTTGACGATTTGTAATATGGAAAACCTAGATCCGATGGGAATTCATACTGGTGAAAGTATTGTAATTGCACCCGCGCAAACTTTGAATGATGAAGAACATCAGAATTTACGTAATATTTCCTTACGTTGTGCCGAGATTTTTAACATCGTCGGTGAATGTAATATCCAATTTTCGGTAAATCCAGCCAATGGCGATTATCGCGTAATTGAGATGAATCCACGTTTATCACGTTCCTCAGCATTAGCCTCTAAAGCCACGGGGTATCCGTTAGCCTTTGTGGCAGCAAAATTATGTTTGGGCTTTAGCTTAAATCAATTAACTAATCAAGTTACCAAAAAAACTACCGCCTTTTTTGAACCAGCGCTCGATTATGTGGTGGTGAAAATTCCACGTTGGGATACGCATAAATTACGTTTGGCAGATCGCCATATTGGTACCGAAATGAAATCGGTCGGTGAAGTGATGGGCATTGGACGGACGTTCCCTGAGGCGCTGCAAAAAGCCGTGCAAATGTTGAATATTGGTGCATCAAGCCTGCATGATTATTTATGGCCAATCCATGACTTACGCCGTGAAATTGAATTTGCTACCGATCGGCGGATTTTTGCCTTGTACAAATGGTTTTATGCGGGTGGTGATCTTTACGAAGCGCAGCAATTATCGCGAATTGATTTCTGGTTTTTGAATCAAATTAAACAAATTGCCGAAGTTGCCTTGCAAGTCAAGCACGAGTTAACGCCGAACACATTACGCACCGCAAAACAATTTGGTTTTAGTGATAAAAGCTTAGCGACACTAACCGAACAAGCCGAATTAACTATTCGTCATTTGCGCCATGAACATAATATCCGTCCGATGGTGAAACAAATTGATACCTTGGCTGGCGAATTTGCGGCGCAAACCAATTACTTATATACCACTTATCATGGACGTTATCATGATATTAGCCCAGCGCAAGAGGTTTATGTAATTATTGGCTCGGGTCCCTATTCAATTGGTTCGTCGGTAGAATTTGATTGGTGTACGGTAAATTTAGCCCGCCAATTACGCCTACATGGTAAGCAAGTTATCATCATTAATTCCAATCCTGAAACCGTGTCCACTGATTATGATGAATCGGATCGGCTGTATTTTGAGCCACTGAGTTTGGAACGGGTGTGTGATATCCTCGATTTTGAAAATGTGGTTGGTGTTTGCGTGAGTGTCGGTGGACAAATTGCGAATAATTTAGCCTTGCCATTACATAAGTTAGGCTATCCAATCTTAGGAACGTCACCGCTAGACATTGATAATGCTGAGGATCGTGCGAAATTCTCTTCAATGCTAAATGCGTTAAATATTGATCAACCACGCTGGATTAATGCCAAAAGTAGTGAAGAAGTACAAGCCTTTATTGGTGAAGTTGGCTTGCCAGTTTTAATTCGTCCATCCTATGTGTTATCGGGTGCGGCAATGAAAGTTGTGTCGGATCATAAAACGCTCGCGAGTTATTTGAGTGACGCTGTGCTAATTTCCAATGATCATCCCGTGGTGATTTCACAATTCATTGAAAATGCCAAAGAATTAGAAATTGATGGGATTGCGCAAAATGGGCGGATTATTATTGATTCAATTAGTGAGCACGTGGAAAATGCGGGTGTTCATTCGGGAGATGCGACGCTAGTTTTCCCACCCGAGCGCCTGTATCTTAAAACGGTAACCCGTGCGCGTGAAAGTGCGCGTAAGATCGTCAAAGCCTTGAATATTTCTGGTCCATTTAATATGCAATTTATTGCCAAAAATAATGAATTGAAAGTAATTGAATGCAATGTGCGTTCGTCGCGCTCGTTTCCGTTTATCTCCAAAGTGACTGGTCAGAGTTTGGTCGAATTAATGGCAAAAGTATTTTTGGGTGAAGAAATTAGCCAGAAATATAACACTCTTGAGTGTGGTGTGATTGGTGTGAAAAGCCCTGTCTTCTCGTATAACCGCTTTAAAGGTTCTGATCCTGTGGCGCAAGTTGAAATGTCTTCCACCGGTGAAGTTGCCTGCATTGGCAATGATCTGCTGGAAACTTTCTATATGTCATGGCTCGGAGTTGGTCAACGGGTTGATAAAAAGGTAATTCTACTGAGCTTGGATGATAAATATAAACAAAAACTCTTGCCATTGGTGAAGCGTTTGAGTGATCAAGGTTGGCTATTTGTGGCAACAGGCGCAACCCATGATTTATTGGTCAATAGTGGAATCCAATCCAAGTTTGTGTTTAAAATTTCGGAACAAGTTGAGCCAAATATTCAACAAGAAATTATTCATAAGCAGGTTGGTTTGATTATTAATTTACCGCAAGATGCGTTTAATACCAAAGATAATTCCGATGGTTTCCGCAT
>JAIETT010000242.1 GCA_019744945.1 Burkholderiales bacterium | reverse complement strand
TCCAAATCAATACCGTGTACCGCTTTGAAACCATTTGGATATTCTTTAGTTACTTGTTTTAATTGCACTGCTGCCATATCGTTCCCCTTTTAATTTATTACAACACACTTGAGTCTAAATTATATACCTACAAACTCAAGCCGATTAAAAATACTTTAACTCCACTACTTCAAAAATAGCACTCCTTCTATTCACCTATTCAACATCACTCATCAAAAAACCTTATCCTAACCCCATGCTTCATAACTGAACTCAGGTTTAAATTACCCCTAAGTCACACGCAAACTTAATTACGCAGCAGAAACGCCAATGACTCAAATGCGCCTAAGTCAAATACCCCATTGAATGGCAACTCCCGCGGATAATTTGCCGTTAATAATTCTGCAGCTTGCCAATTAGCATTTAACTCAACGTGTTGACACAACGCGCTAAAATTAGAAATCACATATAACTCTTGCGCTTCAAATTTACGCACATAGGCAAATATCGCAGGATGTTCTGGACTAATTAACTCAAAATCACCATGAATAATTATCGGCAACTCTTTGCGCAATTTAATTAATTTTTGATAAAAGTACCAAATTGAATTGGGATCACCGAGCGCTTGTGCAACATTAACTTCGTGAAAATTAGGATTTAAATTAATCCAAGGTTCAACACTGGAAAATCCAGCATTCTCATCCGCCGACCATTGCACGGGCGTACGAGCATTATCGCGTCCTTTGCTATTAATTGATTGCATTATACGCTCAGGCCCCCACTCGGTCTTATGCAAATGTTCATTATAAAAATTAATCATTTCAATATCACGAAATTCACTAACTTGGCTGAACGTGTAATTGGTCATTCCAATCTCTTCGCCCTGATAAATATACGGAGTTCCTTGCATAAAATGCAGCGTATTGGCCAACATTTTTGCACTTTCAACTCTAAATTTACCCGCATCTCCCCAGCGCGAAACTGGACGTGGTGCATCATGACTCGAAATAAACAAAGAATTCCACCCCCGTGAATGCAAACCTTGCTGCCATTTTTTGAAAACTTGCTTAAAGCTTACTAAGTCAAAGTCTTTGAGATGCCATTTTGACTGACCCGCAACTTCATCGAGCGTAAAATGTTCAAAACCAAAGATCATGTCTAATTCATCATGTCCACCAGAATATAAGATCGCATCTTGAACATTCGCACCGCCTGTTTCACCGACACTTAAGGTTTCTGGATAATTTGCTAAGGTATGCTGATAAATTAACTTCAAAAGCTCATGCCCTCGTGGTGAGGTATATTTACCCTCGAGTGGAACTTTACCAATTAATTCAATTACATCCATTCTAAAGCCAGCCACACCGCGTTCTAACCAAAAATTCATAATTTTATAAACTTCTTCGAGAATTTGCGGGTTATCCCAATTTAAATCAGGTTGCCGATTACTAAATAAATGATAATAGTATTGACCACTAGCTTCATCAAGCGTCCATGCTGAGGGCATAAAGAATGAACGTTGCTCAGTCGGTGCGCCACCATTAACTGGATCATGCCAAATATAATAATTGCGATAGGGATTATCTAAACCTTTTTTGGCTTCAATAAACCACGGATGTTCATCACTGGTGTGATTAACCACCAAATCCATAATGATGCTAATATTGTGCGTTTTAGCCTGTGCAATTAATTCATTCATGTCTGCATTGCTGCCAAACAATGGATCAATGTTAAAATAATCGGCAATATCATAACCCATATCATCCATAGGTGAACGGTAAACTGGGGATAACCAAATAACCTCAATACCTAACTGTTCCAAATAGCCCAGTTTGGCAATAATACCTTGAAGATCGCCGATCCCATCACCATTACTATCGCAAAACGAACGTGGCCAAATTTGGTACACGGTTTTATGCTTAAACCATTCAAAATTTTTCGACTGCAACATTTTAATTCACCTAACTAAAGATAAATATCAATTTGATTGCTTATCCCAGCTTTTAACGCTTGAACGAAAACGTCTTTAGCGATCACAATTCCACCTAAGCGATATGGATTATCTAAGCGGGTAAACTCAGTTACTTCACTACTATTAATCACAATCTTTTGTGGCGCAAATTCGCCTTGCTGCACATGATAAACAAAATTTAGCCCATAACCAGCGTAATCATAGGCAAATTCCAGCCCATCTAATTTACGACAAATAACGGGATCCAATTCAACTTGAGTTTCACGTAAGCGAATGCCAAGGAAATTACGAATCAATTGATTAATGTAAATCCCCGGGCCACTTGAGTAAATTCGCCAACCGCCACGCACTTGGACACTCGCATCTTTTAATTTATCCCAATTTTGCTGAGCATCGTAGCGCGTATCAAAATCGGCATCAGAACTACTAAAGTAACTATTACTTTGTCGTTTTGCCGCATTTTCTACCACTTCATCAATTAGAATTGGATTAATTTGCTGTAAGCCGTGCCAAACATCTTCTGCGTGCCCCAATTTAGCCATCGCTTCAATAAAACGAATATGCGCATGGACATACTGCAAACCAACTTCGCGCCCAACATTCGCGGCTAATTCAGCACGTTTAAAAATCGTATTGACACCACCAGCATAAGTTGCGGGCTGATTCATTAAACGCACACCGTCACTATAGAATAAATTTTCTTTAATTAATTTATAATGTTGCAAGGCTTGTTCTGGGCTAAATAACTCACTGATAATTCCGCGCGTCATTGGCAATAAACGATATTTAATTCCCGTGCGCGTATCACGTGGGTGTAATAGCGGCTCAGCAACACCAGCTTGATCAAAAAGAATAAAGCCAGCGACAACCTCATCTTGAATCACATAATGATTGTAATCACGATGAATTCTTGCGGCTAATTCCGCCATTTCTTGGGCTAATTCAAGATCATTGGCTTGAGTTAAGATTTTTGCAGCTTTAACAAAAACTTGATAAGTTAATTGAACCGTCCAACCACTCACCATCGATTTACGTTGTTCAGAATTCGCGGGTTGTAAGGTATCATCCCAGTCGCCATCGCCATAACAGGATAATGTCGTATTTGGAATAAAATTATCTTTAATATTTTTGAGTTCATGAATCAAATGCTCACGCAATGAATACGCTTGCGGAGTAAACTCACCACTCGCAAATTGAGTAAATGGCAATTCAACTTGTAAAACCGCTAAATCGTTACTGGCTTCAATATAATCCAACGCGGCTTTTAATGGCCAAACAATTACATCGCCATGACTTTCATGTTGCTGAATTGAATAAAATTCATCAAACATAAACCACTGTGGCCAACCACCAGTTTCAAGATATTGATGACTGAAAATTGTCAGTAAAACCTTACGTGCCGCAGCATAATCACCCGTGCTTAAAAATAACTCCATTGGACCTTGACAGACATCACGCGTACCCCACGCCGCACCACTATATTGCTCTAGACCATGCGGCACTAAATAATGCACCATCGCATTATGCATATACCACACCATCAAGTCATTAAATTGACCAACCGCAGCATCATGAGCATGACTTAAGCTAAATTGATTAATTTTTTTAAACCACTGCGTTTCAAATTCGCTAACTTGTGCCGCAAAATCCGCAGTCACAACTGGTGTTAATTCAGTCGCAGCTAATTGTGCGCTAATGCACAGACCAAATTCGCTAACCGCTTTAGTTTCATAGACTAAATACGCTAATTCTGCTGCACACTCCACTGAGGTAAATACTTCACCACGGCTAATTTTAGCAACAGCATTGGCATCCAATGGCGTGAAAGTAAATTTTGCAGTGGGATTTTTAGTGCAAATTAACTCACTCACCGCGGGTTGAATAATTACCGTGTTATTTTCGCCATAACTAATTACAGGGAATGAATCATCTTCATTAACTCCAGCAACTAAATTATTACTAATTACAAACTGCTGCGCTTGGCTAGAGCTAATACTTAAATTAATTTGGTGTTGATTGGCCGTTGACCAAGTTTTAACTTCAATCGTACCTGTGGCGCTTTTATAAATCCAGCGCGCAAAATTAACCCCTAATTCAAAGGCTGAGGGTAAGCCTAATTGCTCTAAACTACCATCGGTGTGACGAATGAAAATTCTTTGCCCAGCTAATTTGAAAACGTTTAGATGATTACGCGCAACTGACAATAATTTATTAAACGACGTATTTCCAAAGGTAATTTGTGAATTGAATATTCCATTCATATAAGCAGTTGATGACAAACGATGAATCGCAAAATCGTTGTCACAGCCAGAGAAAATGATCTGTCCATGTGGGCGATCCATCTGTAATTCTTTGGATTTTAATACCACATGGCGACTAGTGGTTAGCGCATTCGTTGCTGCGGATGAATAAAAAAATGAAAGTAAATTATCAACCTTAGACTCAACGTGACGTAAATCGTTGCCAAAGAGTTGTTGAATCTCCTGAGCGCTTAAATCGAGACTATTTAAAACTCTGCTGGAACAAACAGACGTGCTAACTGGTGCAAAATAATCTATCTCTCCAAGTGCTGGAGCAGTTTGGAATTTAGTTGCGACCTCAGCAATAAGATCTAAATCGGCAACCGAGCTGATGCTTGGATGATTGGCCATAAAATAAGCAAAAAACGTAGCCTGCGTGGTTTGCCCAGCGGCTAATTGAGTTTGCGCGGTTTGCAAACCAGTTAAAGCAAATTCATATTGCAAACAAGTTGATGGTAATTTTTCAGCGCTTAATGCGCTTGGTAAATTAGTTTCTTTGTAATTTAAACCATAAAACTGAAAACCATCGGTTAAATATGCTTGGGTTGAATTTAAACTACCTTGTAAAATCCAAGGGAAACTTTCGACTCCAGCAATAGTTTGTGCCACATTTTGCCGTGAAGCAACACAATAACCATACGTTGGGTGTTGCAAAGCTAAATGATCAATATATTGACTGGTATAGGCTTCATTAGTACGCACCGCACCAATATCGGCTAAACCCAGATCTTGCACATAAACTAAATCATAAGTTAACGCCGTAGTGCCGTGATTAGTTAATTCTAGCGACCAAAACCATTGGGTTGAATTTGCATCTAAACGACAACGTAGCAAATATTTAATCCCTGCCACAGTTCCGCTCCACAGCGCAGAATCTTGGCTTTGTCCAAATTTACTATTTGAAGCTGCGCCAATTAAAGCAAAATGTTCAATTCCAGCTGGACTAAAAATACGCAAATAAATATTCGCTAAACTTGCTTCAACGAAAGTGCTTTCATACAAATTGAGCATCAAATTTTTATAACTAATTGCGGCTAAATTACCGTTAGCTAAAAATTTCAAGCTTAAACCGTGGTGATTAGTTAATTCTAATTTATGTTTATTCTTAATCTGAGTATAATTTTTCACTGTAAGTTCTCAATAAAAATGCTACAAATTAATGTAGCATGGGTAAATCTATCTAAGTTAATTATTTTTGCATAATTGTGCCAACTTGCTGATTTAAATCTGCAAGACCAGCATCAACGCTAACTTTACCATAAATAATTGCTTCCATTTCATCGTTAAAGGCCTTGTACAAACGTGGACCTTGTGGAATATTGGTTGGGATTTTCACATTATTCAGTTGTTGTTTAAATACGCCAACCACTGGATCTGACTCAATGCTACTCCAAGCCGATTGTACCGTTGGTAAATTACTCGTCAATTTATAGAATTGCAAGGCTGTTGTTGGAGCAACCATATATTCCATAAATTTATATGCCGCAGCTTTATTTTTAGAATTTTTAAACATCACTAAATTTGAGCCACCTAAGAAAGAGGTATTGCTTTTTTCAGTTGGCATAACTGCCACGCCCCATTTGTTGGCAAAATCAGCGCCACCAGCAGTTTTTATCAATGTTACCATCCATGGGCCACCAATAAACATACCAACTTTACCACTCACAAAGAGCGGAGATAATTCGCCACCTAGATCTAACGGTGCTAAACCAGCTTTAAAATAACTGGTGTAGTAATTTACTGATTGTTTAAATTCAGGGGTTAACACCAATGATTTACCTTGTGCATCGATGATGTCGGTATTATTTTGCCATAACGCCGACAACATTTCTGGTGAAGCATTAAGCTCAGCTTTTGGCAAAGCAATCGGTGCTTTTACGCCATTTTTCTTTTCAGCTTCGGCTAATTTATACATTTCGTTCCAAGTTTTTGGAAATTCTTTAAAGCCCGCTTGATTCATTAAATCTTTACGATAAAACATAATTCGGGTATCTGCAGTCCATGGAAAACCATAGGTTTTACCGTCAAATTGATTGGTTAACAAGGTACTTGGAATAAAATCGGTCAATTTAGTTGCGTTATCTTTAGCTAAATATGGGCTTAATTCTTCAAACGCCCCAACCTGAACCATTTCAGCCATAAATGAAGTTCCCATCATGGATACATCAGGTGTGCTGTCGCCAGCAATTGCCGTGAGCAATTTTTGATGAACCATACCCCAAGGAATTGATTGAACTACCACATGAATATTTGGATTTTGTTTTTCAAATTCGCTCGCAACCGTACCTAGTGACTTAGCTTCTTCACCCATCGCCCACACATTTAGCGTAACTGGCGCATTCGCATCCGTGCTCGTTGAATTTGACGCGGTTTCTTCTTTATTACCACAGGCCACCAATGTACCCATTAAGGCACATGCCGCCAGAACTGTAGTTAATTTTTTCATAAATTACTCCTTAGAAAAAGATTGTTTAATTGATTCTAATCTCTGCCCCAGCACAATGCTGGAGCCTTTTATTAGATTGCTTATTTAATAATTAATGGAGTGGAACAGGTTGATAATGTTGATACAACGCTTGCACCGATTCCCATTTGCCCACACTTTGAATATAATCCGTTACATAGTTTGCTATCGTATTACCCGCTAATCCAAGTACCAACATCCCTTGATCCAGAGAAATTAACTCAGTTCCAGTCTCACAATTTAAACCAATTGCATCATATAAACCATACGGGGTTAAGGTATTGCTACATTGATATAAACGATTAAAATATTGTAAACTCAGACCAGGATTTTCCAAGGCGACTAAACCTGTCGCATGTGGCGTTCCATTGATAAATGGTGGTAACTTGCACCAACCTTGAACATAACATTCATTTAGACTCGGTGCGCCAAAATCACCATAATAGTTATCGTTGGTCGCACTTGAAGCAGATAGAAATGCGATTATACCATTTGATTCAATATACTGTTGTTGCACAGCAACATAATTATTAAATAGCTGCGCATAATTCGGGATTAATTGATCTTCACGCAACAAAATTCGCGGTAATAATAATTGAAACATCGTACCATCCCAAGTTAATTCAGCGGTAACTGACTCACCAGTGGCAAAAGTTGTTACATTTGAGAAAATTGGCATTTGCGTAAAAGCACCCGATTCACTAGTATAACCTTGAATTAACATCCACAACGGTGATAAACGACTTTCATTCGCCATCCGATCAATATAATAACCTAACTGTTTATCAGTTTTGGTATCCCAACCAGCTGCGACACAAGCTTGACAACCACCATCATTCGGAAATTGTTGTCCACGCGTATGTTTGCCAATTTCAGTCCAACCCTCACGTTGATTATTAACGATTGTCGCAGCCTGTGTCGCAATTTTTTTGCGTAATGGATCACTGCTATTTTGATAAGCACCAATTACTGCCGCAAGAGAGAAATCTAAATTACTATTATCCACATCAGGTATGGTCGATGAACCTGGCACAATTGCACCGTTGCTCTCAATATTGTAGGGCCAATAAAATAAACCTGTCCAAGCTTTACCTGGTGTATTTTGTAAGTCAAGTAACTCTTGGGTAATCACTAGCATTTGTGCAACTGCTTGATCTGGGCTAATGAAACTGCTCGTCAAATTGCCTTCGGCAATTAACTGTAAAATATTTAAGTATAAGCCAGTTTCGGTAGTATTAAAAAAACCGCTATTGCGCGTAACTTGATGAGTAGTTTTATCAACATAAATGGTGTCATATGGCATAAATGTTTGCGCATTAACTCCAGCGCCAACTTGGAAGAAATTTAAATTATCTTGCTGAACTTGATTTAAAGTTAAATTACTCGTGGTAGTACCATTATTACAAGCGCCCAACAATACGCTACCCATTGCAACCAATAGCAAACTAATTTTCTTCATATTTTCTCCTGATGTCATATTTGTAGTTATTTTATTTGTACAATTTAGCTAGTTGCCTAACATTGTATATTCGGTGCACATTTTAACAGCAATTATATTGTGGAGATGTGCTATTTGCGCACTTTATTCATAATAAATTTACTTATTTACGCATGGCTTAATTATTTTATTCTCTACTAACATCTATTAACTAAAATCAAGAGCAACCACCAAACACATAACAAATTGTTTCAAATTAATATTAATATAAATTTATTGCCTAACCACAGATATTTATTAAAGACAAGCCAATGTATTTTAGGTATAACTAAAAAATATAGGCATCAAATATTTGTGTTGCTTTTTCGCCAATATAATGCACTGCACCAAACCAGATTAACAACATACAAAATGTTAACGTTAAAACAAAGCCATAACCTAACCAACACTCATTCTAAAACCACCAAAAACAATTTGGTATCTAGTTCTATTTTCAGAGCTAAAATCAAACCACTAACTCCAAATATGCAAAAAGCTAAGTTTAGACAGAATCTAAACTTAGCTTTCAGAATTAAAATTAATCTTTAGTTATCTTGTGTTTACAAGCTCTCAGAATAATTTCTAAAGCCGAGCAAACCATCGGCTTGATCAAAAAGTACCTGATAAGTGTCAAACAATTGATTACCTGGATTAACTGAGCCAGGGCTACCCGGTTCAGGAGCGTTTACCGGAGGATGATACATCATTGGCGTAGTTAGTGGCATTGGTAACGCACCATGATTAGTATGTATTACGGCAGACAATTGATTGGTGATGTGATTATTCGCATCCAAGTCCATCCAAGTTGGCACAGACTCTAGATAGAAATTACCAATCGCCTCACCGCTATCAAAAATAGTTGTATAATCAGTGCTACCAAAACCACCACCGCTCAAAGAATAATTGTATGTCACCGAGCTTTCTAGCGTATTCCAACAACTATTGGCTGCCGT
>JAIETT010000191.1 GCA_019744945.1 Burkholderiales bacterium | reverse complement strand
TTCTAGATCAATTGAAGGAATTTAATTCTAGCTATTCAATTTTAATGATATGATGCATGTCGACAAAATTGTCGATTGTTAACTTTACGGATAAAATGTATAATAAACGATATCTTGATAATCATTAATTGGGAACAAATAAAATGAAGAAATCGCAAAAAAAAGCTTTGGCCGCAGTTATATTCACTCTGTTTGGTGTAACCATAACAGCATGCAATAGTGGTGTGGCGTCTACAGCAACACCTGTAACGCAAAATCAAACTAATATCTTACCTGACGGAACGTTTATCTTACCCAATGGAGCTAAGAGCTCTATAGCTAATCCCTATGCATTGGTGCAACTAGGGAAAGTTACATCAACTACGCTATCTGTGACAGGTGGGAGTTCAACGGTAACTTATGAATTAGGTGCAACCGCTTATTTGGTTCAAAATGGTATCTATACTCCGACTAATTTAGTTACAATAAGCTTTTCCAATCCAAATGTCACAACTGGAGCTGTAGCGCCATCAACCGCTCAAGTTTTCGTAGATGCAACTAAGGCGCCACAAGGTTTTTATGTAATTGCAGTTAATTCTAAATCTTTGGTAAATCAGAGTTCACAAAACACTCAACCATTATCTAGTCTAAGTTTGTCGGCAGAGTCTGCTACATTTCACAAAGCTTCATATGTGCAATTAGATGCAACAGGCTCTTTAGATGCAATCACGGCTGCTGGATATAGCGCATCAAATGTAATGGTTTTTGCCTTTGCCAGCTTAACCAGTCCATTGGCTAATCAAAATTATTTAGCGGTGATGAAAAAAGTGGTTAAGAATGAAGGACTTGGCACGATTAATGTGTTAAGCGTCGGTGGTGCAACGGCTAAGTCAGATGTCATTAATCTGAATACAGTAGCGGCTATAGTTAGCAATGTTGATGCGCAAATTAAAGCTTATAATACGGAATTACCTGGAAATGGTCAAATTAAAGGTGTTGATTTAGATTTGGAATGGGCGATTGATGGCGACATCATTGCTGCTTTAGCACAGAAGTTTAATGCTTTAGGCTATGTGGTATCAGTTGCTCCACAAATCTATAAAGCCAATGGTGTTACTAACGTTGACTCGGCAACTCCTGCTAATCTAGCTTTAAGTTCTGGTTGGGACCAAGCAGGGAGTAATCAATATCAAAAAGCCATTGCCTCTGGAAATGTAGCCTATATAATGGTGCAAACCTACAATTCTGATGGATGGACAATTGATAATTATGGCGAAAATCAGCTAGCGTTTTTTTCAGCTGCGGCACGTGCACTAAGTAACACGGTTAAATCCAGCTGTGTTGGTACAACTAACTTATGTATTCCAGCAACCACGCAGATTCTAATTGGCGAACCATCCAATGCTGGTGCGGCAGGTAGTACAGCAAATATTTTTGGCGTTTTTGGTACACCTTATTCATATAATCAAGCCACTATATTAGCGCAGTTAAATACACAAATTACTACGGTTGCTCAAGGTAATTATCCCAATCTGGTTGGTGTAATGCAATGGTCGTTAAATAATGATTTTGCGCCTAATTCAGTTCCATGGTTAGACAATTCAGCTGTTGCGGGAGAGTTTAGCTCGACGATTTTTGGGGCTAATAGTCCAACCCCGCCAACGCCGACAACCTTGCCATATTTCACTTTACAGGTAACAAATACTGCACAAACTGCAAAAGCGACGGCGACATTAGTTATAAATAGTGGTTATTATGTTTTTGGTGACGTGAACGGCCAGTCTATACTACCAAGTGCCAATCGTGTATGGGGAACGCTCAGATCGGCACAAAACCCAAGTACCCCTTATGTAACTGATAGTTCGAATTTGGATACTTTTTTTAGTAGTGGTGCCACTTCATTTACCACCCAGCAAATTTTAATTAACAGCGATCGCAGTAGTAATCAGGTTAGTTGTGCTGCAGGAAGCAACTATACATTTGAAGCTGGTAAATCTTATAATTTACAGGTTAATCCAGACACTGGCACCTGTAAAATTAATTAAACCTTAAATAGTAATCCCATGTTGACAAAATTGTCGATTGTAAAAATATACCACCCGTGTACATAATAACGGCATGAAAAATTAATCAGCTCCAATTAGCTTGTGACAGCCAATTAAAGAATTAAGTACTTAGTTTGTTTTTGTTGATATTGATATTGATGGAAGCGTGATGATTGAAATTCAAATTATTCATCCAAGAAGTTATATTTCTAGATTAAGTATAATTTAAAGTAATGGTGTTTGTTAGTCTATTGCCTGAGTTAAGTTCATCTGTCAACAGGCAAAAGTGCTTATTGTGGCATTTATGGAGTTAGCTTACAATGAGTTTATTTTATAATTCAGATCGTGTGCTAGCATACATCAATAGGAGTGGTATTTTGAATATTTCTGAGCTAAACACTGATTTGTGGGTGAAGGATAGTTGAACTCTGCTAGAAGCAAATTTAATTGCGAAAATTAATCAAATAGAAATTTTAAAAGGCACAATAATATGGCTTTATTGAACATTAAAAATCGAATCTTAACTAGTTTGTTAATACTATCAGGAATATTGACTGGTTGTAATGGCGGTGGTAGTGGTAGTAGTAGCACGCCGGCCGTGCCAAATTTCACCGTAACCAATGTTAGCGTAGGTAAAATGACTGGAGATACTCAGGCTGCCGAATTCTCCACTACGATAAGCTTTACCTATACAGGTGCAGCAACGAGTAGCTGGCAATTTGGCTTTTATATGCCGCGATCATTCGCAAGTCTTACATCTGCAACGCAAAGTATAAATCCTAATTTAGTCATGCAAATTTGTGCATTAGCTACGCCAACTAATTGTTCAACCTTGCAATATCAGAAGGCAACTAAGATTACGGCTAACGATTTAAGCGCTGGCTATACCACAATTTTGGCACCACAATCTAGCTTTAGCTTAGTGCCAGGGCAGCAATACACAATTAGCCTACTCCACAATAATCAATGGAATCCAGGTAATTATTCTGCGGTAGCACAAAGCTTCTTTATCTTGTCTGGTGCTAATATAGCCAATAATATGCCAGAAAGTAGTCTATATACGTTACTTGACTACAATGCGAGTGCGACTGATGCCGCAATTAGCACGCATATAAATACTAACTGGACAAATTCTAATAACGTCACCTCCGCGCTGAGTATTGTTCCGACACCTGTTAGCTACGCAGTTGGGAGTGGTTCTTTTATATTAAGCAGCGGGGTGGTTATTCATAATCTCTTAACTGGCTCGGATAATAGTATTGCCGACTTTTTTAAAGCTGATTTAGCCAAAGATTTGTCGATTAGCTCGAGTGTTGATAATGTTTCCGCAACCAGTGGAATTATTCTGAAAACCATTAGTGATCCGACGCTAATTGCGAATAATCCTGAAGGATATTTGATTACGATAAGCCCAACTGCGATTACGATTGAAGCTTCAAATAATACTGGTGCTTTCTATGCGTTGCAAAGCTTGCGCCAATTGTGGAATCAATCGCCGACTCTAGCTGCCGCAACGATGAGTGATTATCCACGTTTCAAATATCGCGGTGTGGTTTTGGATACCGCGCGGCATTTTTTTAGTGTGCCAGAAATTGAAACCTTGATCGATATCGCAGCAACGCATAAACTAAATACTTTGCATATGCATTTTGCTGATGATGAAGGTTTTAGATTGGGATTAAGTGGTTATACTACGATTCCAACTTTGGCAGATACCCGTGGCTATACTAATAGCATGATCGCGCTGATGTTTATTCAGGCGAATCTGGATAAAACCAATTTTAGTAACTCGGCGTATCCATCGGTAAATACATCGTATAGTGGAACTTATAGTATTAGCGATTTGCAGCAGCTAATTAGTTTTGCTAATCAACGTGGAATTACGCTAATTCCAGAAATTGATATGCCTGGTCATGCCCGTGCACTGATTAAGGCATTTCCGAATGAGTTAGTTGATCCTAATGATTTATCACAATATATTTCGGTGCAAGGTTATACTGACGATGTGCTTCCAGTGTGTACTTATGCGACCACCACCTCGGTTGGAGCTCAATTTACTCCTTTGATTAATCATATTGTGGCGACGACCGCAGCGTTATTTAATAATCAAACTACATTGTACGCAATTAAAAATGAAATTAGTGTCGGTGGTGATGAGGTTAGTAGCGGAGCTTGGACGACTGATAGTAGTTGCAGCGGGAGTTGGGCTGGTTTAAGCGCTTTGGAAAAATCGCATAAATTCTTCCAGTTACTAAGCAGCAATAATGCTAATTTGAAGTTCTCTGGATGGCAGCAATATGTGCAGAATGATAATAGTAGTTTGGGTAGTAATATTGTTCCTGCTGCAGATTCTGGGCATGTTTGGGTCTGGAACACCTCTGGTGCAAGCGCTGGTCAAGCTCAAGCCAAAACTCTAGCTGAAGCAGGTTATCCGGTTGTTCTTGACTATGCCGATCAAAATTATTTTGATTTGACCTATACTTCAAATATTACCGAGCCAGGATTTAGTTGGGCTACTGCGTATTCTGATACTTATGCGGCTTTGAGTAGTGCGGTAACGGCAACTCAAACTGTCAATGGTATTGTTAGTGCTAGTCAAGCCAACATTTTGGGTTTGGAGGGAACACTCTGGTCGGAAAATTTAGCTAATTACAATCATATGATTTATATGGCATTGCCTAAGATGGCGGGTTTATCTGAAGCTGCATGGTCATCAACCAGCGTAACGGATAGTGCAGTTACACATTTACCCAACTGGCAAAGTTTAGCGACTCGTTTGGGATGTGGGCAAAGTGGATTTTTAGCGTATTTGAACAAGCTATACGGTGTTCATTATCGTGGATATCCTAATGGAATTAGTCTTGAAACTTCAACTAATTTGTGCCCATAACTGCTGTAGCACTTGGTGCTTATGGTGGTGTCTGAGCCAATACAGGTGGTAGTAAAAATACACCACCTAAAATTTTAAAAAGGACACGGTATGATAATGTGTCAGAGTCGGATAAATAAACGAAACCCTGCTAAACTAATGTTGATAAGTCATTTGTTAGCAGGGTAAATAGGCATTAGGGTGAATTTTATTTTGTGACTTGAATCACGTAAAGGATACTATCCATTTTCACCTATTGCCGAATACCGAAGTGAGGCTTGTACCTCGAATAGGATTTTGGATCGGTATCCGATATTGTAATTTACTTTGCTAAGTTTGACAAATTTTATTAGCAAAGGTTTTTAAGATGAAATATATTGGCGTAGATTTGCATACCACTCAATTAACAATTTGTTATCGAGATGAGTTAGGCGCTGAAAACATAAGCACGGTAGAAATATCTCAAATTGAAGAGTTTTTAAAACAAATTAACCATACGGATAAAGTAGCGTTTGAGGCAACAGGAAATAGTTTGTACTTGCAGAACATGCTGCAAACCGTAATGCCGTTAGAAAATATTTACGTGGTAAATACGTTACAGTTTAAGCTAATCTCAAAATCAGTCAAGAAAACTGATAAAAATGACGCTAGATTATTAGCTGAGTATTTGAGCAAAGACATGCTTCCAGAAGCTCGCTTGAGAAGTGAAAGTGACAATCAAATAATCAATTTGATTGAAACACGAGATATGCTGGTAAGTAGCAATACCGCATTTAAGAATCAAATTCACAATATATTGTTAAAACTTGGCATCAAGTTAAAGAGTAGCGAAGTAAGTGGTAAGAAGAAGCGTAGAAACTTAGTTGAACGCTATGAATTAGCTGGTGTTTATAAGTTTCAAGTAGAATTTGCGTTAAGTAATATTGAGCACAATTATGCAGAAATAGCTAAATTGGAAGCCAAGCTTGAAGAGCTAAAATCAACGATGAAGCAAGTCGAAAACTTAAGCAGCATTTGCGGAATTGGTGATAAAAGTGCGATGGGAATAAAAGCCATAGTTGGTGATATAACTGACTTTGAGAGTCCAGATAAATTAGCTGCATACGTTGGATTATGTCCAAGAGTGAATAATTCTAATGAAACAGTTTGTCATGGGCGAATAACTAAACGAGGTAATAAATTGGTGCGCAAATTACTGGTGCAATGTGCATGGGTTAGTATTCGTTATAACCCGCTCTTAAAAGAGTTTTATACAGTACTGAAAAAGAAAAAGCCATCAGGAAAAGCCATAATAGCAGTGGCAAGGAAGTTGGTATACCAGATCTATTATACATTGAAATATAACTGGTATTTTACGAATACAGAAAACACAGAAAAAGAGATTAAAATTTTTTAAATTTGGTTGATATTACAGTGTGTTGGTAATTTTAAGATTACTTTAAAACGTCAGATTTGGTAAATTAAATTTGACACATTAACATAGGAAATAATATGAGCTCTAATTTTGCTGACTCGCAATCAAGTGTGTTTTTTTCTGCTAATGCTGATGATTATGGAAGAGTAAATAAAGCATGGGGCAGCCAATCGTATTTACAAAAAATTATATCTAAATTAGGTCTGTCAATAGTTCCTATTACTCCAGTTACTCCTCCATCTGCATGGAAATGGTAGGAATTATATAATTAAGTCGATTGGGAATTAGGTCGATTGGGTGTTACGACACCCATTTTTATTTATATATTATAGGATGGTGAGATGAAATGCAAAATTTAACTAATCAATCAAATATTTGGAGTATTCATGAATCTATAGATAATTTAATTCCTCATTTTGCTTCAGATGCATATAAAAAACTGCTACCTTATGTTACAGTGTTTTTATGCTCA
This sequence comes from Burkholderiales bacterium, assembly GCA_019744945.1. Taxonomy (GTDB): domain Bacteria; phylum Pseudomonadota; class Gammaproteobacteria; order Burkholderiales; family UBA11063; genus Aquella. The sequence goes on along the minus strand of JAIETT010000191.1, from coordinate 2,458 downwards.
GCTCATCCTTATCGCGAAAATCACACCCCGATGTGTCCATTTGTCCCTCAGGCATTAAAAAACCATAAAATTTATTTTACTTATTTTAATGGTGAGCAAATTTCGGATAGCATTGCTTTTATAAAAGAGTGTATAGATTTTTACTTAAACTCAAAAAAATATGCTCGATCTTTTGGAGCTGTTATTATTCTATTCCCTGAAAACTATGATATTGAAACCTTGTTAAAAATACAAGATGCTAATAAAGTACAATGCGTGGATAACGCTCTAATGTTAGGAGCATTATATAATAGTAGTAATGCTCCTAGTTTACATAATACTGAATATTATCCATTACGAACACCAACACCTATATTAGTATTGAGAGACATGGTTATTAATGATCTAATGTTTCTAGACCAAGACCGTCATCAAATGCAAAAAAAAATAAAATTCTTAACTTCATTTATTAAAACTTTTAGAAATAATACGCATAATGTAGAAAGACGGCAAGTTCAATCAGCAAAGTATCTTAGGAAAAAGTATTTATTAAAGATATACATGTCGCATATATCATATGTCTTTATTTTTTCGATAATCGTAATATACTTATACTATAAAATAATGTAACGTAAGGTAAAAAAATGTTATTAAAAAATAAGTACTTGTGGTTTAGCACTATGTTTGTAATCATCCAGCAGATTTTTTTAGCAATTTCCACATATTATATAGCGGTGGCTGGAGAGAGCCTATCCAAAAATCGAGCTAATGAAGTACTTGGTTACATTACGTTGTTTTTCTTATTTGCTTTGGGAGCATATTTTTTTAGTTCAATTGCAGAATTTACTAAGCTAAAATTAAGTAATAGCTTATGGAACAATTACACAAATGACATGTATCACAAAATTAAATTTAATATGCCAATATCAGCAAACTCCAATAAAAAATTGGTCACCAATTGGCTGACTGGTGAAGCTCCTGGCACATTTGGAGAGATTAGTTCATTTATTGTTGATATTGTTTCTCTTTATTGTAATGTTTTATTTACGCTAGGCATCTTTTTTATTACATTGGGATATATACTTTCTAGTGTAATGACCATATCAATTTTTGTTTCTCTCCTCTTAATACGAGTTCTTCGACACAAAATTAGTAATTATGCTAGTAATATTCAAAACTCAAAATTGCAACTATTTGTTAACATTAACTCTATTTGGGATATATTTCAGTTTGGAAATAATCGCATTATTGAAGAAAAATCCGCAATATTTAAAACAAGAGCCAACGAGTATTTTAACTACTCCGAAAAATACATGATTCTAGAGCAATTTATTGCCTGCTTTCCAGTGTATATTACAATACCGTTAATAATGATAATCATGTATAATATAAATGCAACAAATTCGTTAATTCTTGGTGGGTTTGTCGCCGTTTTACCAAGATCATTACAATTATTTGGAAATGTTCATTCATTAAGTCTATATAATAGTAAAATTTTATTTATACGAGCAAAGTATAAAAATTTAAAAAACTTCCTTAGTGCTATAAAAAAACAAGATCTTTTGGGACAGGTGCAACAATCTGAAATTATTATATTAAATACACATACACACTCAAGAATGCATACAGCTGATTTAATTGACCTTATTAGCGATAATAAGCCAAGTAATGGTAGAATATGCATAAGTGGATCAAATGGAGTAGGAAAATCTTCGCTTTTAAAAATACTTAAGCAATGTAGTTCTGCCGATTCGATCTTACTAATGCCTGGTGTTAGTTTTAAAGATTTTTGTAATGATGGTTCAACAGGTGAAAAACAACTAGAGCAGTTATATGAGATTCTTCAAATGAATGATCAAAAATTACTTTTAGATGAATGGGACGCAAATCTTGACCAGAATAATTTAAGAAAAATAGATCTATTGCTTGATGAAATTTCAAAAAAGACTTTAGTAATTGAGATACGGCATAGTAAATATGCCTAATTTTTACTTGATTAATCGTCTGTAAGGTTTATTACTTAATTAGCCCTACTGTTGCGCGGCTATTCTCGCCTGAATGGCAGCCGAAAGACTACTGCTATTAATGCACGAACATAAGCCGCCGCTATTATTACACGAATTGTTAGTGCCCTTAATTACATTAGCATCTTGATCGATACAAATACAGCCTAAGCTAGCTTGAACCGTACCACATAACGGTTGCCCCAACAAAATAAAACCATTACCACTATCCATGCTGCCCGATTTAAGCGAAATATAGTATAGTGCAACCCCTGATTCTGGTGCAATCACATAAGGTAAACTTGGAAATGTCGTCCCAGCACTATCGCTGGTGTAGCGCCCATTCAGCCCATACCATTTCTCCATAAATTGTGAATCTTTTAGCATAACTTGAGCTGCAGTATCCAAATTCACTTTCTGATTACGCTCCCGAATCGAGGGTACAGCCAGCAACATCAGTACCGCCATTACACCGA
>JAIETT010000081.1 GCA_019744945.1 Burkholderiales bacterium | reverse complement strand
AGCACCGCAACCATAACGAAATCGCGGCATAAGCCGACTTACTATACTCGTCATCCAGTATTACCACTCCAGAACAAGCACATTGCGATAATTGGTGCAGGGATTAGTGGTGCAGCAACCGCATTAAGTCTTGCTAAACGCGGCTATCAGGTAACTGTTTATGAAAAAAATTCTGCACCAGCACTTGAAGCCAGTGGAAATTATCAAGGGATGTTGTATGCTTCATGGAGCGCATTTGGTGGAACCATGATGGAATTAAGTTGTAACGCATATCGCTACACACACAATTTAATCACGAGTAAATTACAGCTAAACACCGATTATGCACCGTGTGGATTAATTCAACTCGGACATAATGTCGAGCAAATCCGCCGCAACAACCAACTCTTGAATGCAAATCTACCACCTGAGTTTTTATCTGCAGTTAATCACCAACAAATTGAAAATTTAGCAGGAGTTAAATTAGATACTACCTTAACTGGAGTTTATTATCCATCTGGACTGTGGCTAAATCCGCCAAGTTTAATTAAAGCCCTACTTCAACATCCCAATATCAGCTTAATTACCAATTGCCAGATTCAAGCCATCGAATATCAAGAAAATGAATGGCAACTATTTGATGACCAGCACACACAGATTGCAAGCACACCATGTTTAGTTTTATGTAATTCACACTACATTAACCAGTTTAAACCAACCAAACAGCTCCAAATTCGTAAAATACGTGGGCAAATTAGCCTAATTCCACAACAGAATAAACTCCAAACTATACTTTGTGGCGCGGGCTATATTACGCCAAATAAGGCCACAAAATTTACCCTGGGTGCAACTTTTCAATTTAATGATCACTCAACCGCGATTAGAGCGCAAGATCACCAATTAAATTTAGCTAACTTTGCCCAGATTTTGCCAGACATAATTGACATGGTAGATTACGAGCAACTCGAGGGTCAAACTAATTTTAGAGCCAGTCCACACGATTACTTACCGTTGGTTGGACCAATCGCTAAATATAATGAATTTGTCGAGGATTATGCAAAATTACGTCAGGATAAAAAGGCACGGATTAGTCCAATTTGCCAGTACCACCCAAATCTCTATCTTAATTTAGGCCATGGCGCCAAAGGCATGCTAACCGCGCCATTTTGTGGTGAATTAATTGCCGATTATATTACAGGAACGCCCTTAGCCTGTAGTGAAAGTTTGCGCCAGGCACTCCACCCAAACCGGCTATATGTGCATGAATTGGTGCATAGCTAAACTACGCCATTTGCTTCCTTCAGATTCTACCTCACGGTAAACACCCTTGCATAGGCTCATTATTCCCATCGACGGGGCTAACAGCGGACTTACACCGCCTAGATGTGCGCCATGTCTGGCGCACCCCAATGAAAAATGCAAACCAGTAAACCTGATTTGCATCAATTATTAATTAATCACCTAACGATTAATTGGTAATTTGCATGTCTAACGTGCCCCATGGATTAGTATTAACTTCTCCAGCTTCTAACGAATAAATCAACTTCAAGAACATCAAAGTTGTTTTTGAGGTTATATCATCGTTCGTTAAATAATACCATCTACCTTCGTAAGAAACTTTAGTATATGCATTCATTGGTAAAGTATCGCTAGAACGTAGTCTAAATAAACTATCGGTCATTTGATCTTGCACCTTAAGCTCATTACTTGGCACACCAAATTTTTTCTCATCTTTAGCCGAAGTATCCACGCCATAAGAGAGGAAATTTAACACTGCAAAGAATGAACGCGTTCTAAATTGCACGACATTGCCACTTTTTAAAGTGCTTAACATTGGTGATAAAATAATTTTGCGATAAGTTTTATCTAACTGTAGTTCTTTAGAAACTTGAGCCGCAGTTGCGTCATCTTTCATAACCAAAACTAAGGCAGGATTATTTTGGTAATTCGTCGCAAATAAACCTAGCTTACCATTCACCCGCGATTGATCAATAAAATCAACTAAATGATTAAAGCTTGCACCTGTAGAATAACCATCGCTACCATCACGTTCCCAAGTATCGGCTAAATTACTTAATGTACCAATATTATCAATGGTCAACTTAAACGTTGAAGCCAGATTAAGATTAGTTTGCACTAAATAATTAAATTGAACCACCGTAATTGGTGCCAATAAACCAGAAATGTAACTGGTCCCTTGTAGCGGTGAATAGGTGACCGTTGGTGTGTGTTTAAACTCTATATTTGGTTGAAAGTTATAAAAAGCACCAGTCCCACCGCTGGTAATATTGCCAACTTTAGTATCTTCACCGCCAGTATTATAACTAAGCGTTGTTTGAGTGGTGATACTATCAACACCAATAAAAAAAGGACTTTTATCAAAACGCATCCGAACAATATTCAATAAAAATTGCTCATTATCACTTTGATTCAATGCAACATTATAATTACCACGATTTTGTTGAACATTACTTAATTGAGCCGTTGAGCAACCAGTTAGTAACAGCACGCTACCACTAATAATCAATGCAATTGGTTTAAATTTAAACATATTATATTCTCTCACAAATTTTAGTATCAATTAACGAACTGGAATAGTTACTACAGGTAAATTAGTTTTAAGATCACCAACTTGCAATGAGTAAATCAATTTTAATAAAACTAATGTAGCTTTAGACTTAGTATCATTATTAGCGATGTAATACCATTTCCCTTTATAATTTACTTTCACAGTGACATTTAAGGGTTCGATATTACTGGTTAAAACATAAAATTGACCAGCATTAGTTGAATATTGGGCTTCATTATCACTTTCCTTATCATGAATACCATAGGAAACGTAATTCATAATACCTAGGAAAGAGCGAGTCTGTAAGTCAACCACATTTTCAGGAGTATTCACGTCACGTGAGGTATGCCGAGATAAGATTATGTTGCTATAGTTACCTTTAAGATGAAGTAATTTAGATAAAGTCGCTCCAGAGGCTTGATCAGTCGTATGCATTAAAATAGCAGGCATTCCATTGTAATTAGTTATTGAGCCCTCAATCTTACCAGCTGCGCTTAATGCAGTTACGCCATCAATAAATTTATTAAAATCTTGATTTTCATCATTATGATCATCAACAACGTGACGACTAACTCGACTATTATCCAGACTACCGATGCGGTTTACCGTTAATTTAAGTATGTTTGGCAAGCCCCAACCAGAACTCCGCAACATGACAATCCGTGACGAATTTAACGGCATCATCATACTTGAAACAAATTTACTACCTTGCAATGGCGAATAAGTAATCGTTGGTGCTTCAGTAAATTCTACAGTTGGTCCAACATTCCAAAACGGACCAGCCATTTCAGTTGGTCCACCAGCACCATCAAACAATTGTGCTTCAACCCTGGCACGTACTGTTGACTGCGTAGTAATACTATCCACACCAACAAAATACGGACTCCGTCCATCATGCATACGGATAATATTCAATAAGAACTGCTCGTTCTCACTCACATCAATGGCTTGATTAAAATTTTCACGGGTTTGCGGAACCTGCGCTAACTGAGTAGATGAACAACCAACCATTATGGTTGCCAATCCCATTAATAAATACGTAATTTTGGAGAAATTCATAGGTCTATTCTTTCACAAATTTAAAATTTTAAAAAGCTAATTGATTTATTAACTTACGATTAAAAGTTAATTAACCGGAATGGTAATAATTGGCAAATTAGCATCAACTTCACCCATTTGTAATGAATAAATCAATTTTAGAATTACCAGGGTTGATTTAGAAACTTGATCGTTATCGGCAATATAATACCAATTATTATTATATTCAGTTTTGGCAATCGCTTTAGAAGATGGCTCACTGGTGCTAGTTAAAACATGAAGTAAATTTTTACTATATGGACTCCAATCAACACTTGAATCCACTAAGGTCGCCGCATAATTAGCCGACTCACTTGATCCTGCACTAGATTTAGGCGTATCAACATTTCTAGCTAAAAAATTAACAATATTAAAGTACGATCGTGGATAAACGCTAATCACATTTTCAGGATGAGTGGAATCTGGTAATAGATTTGAGAAAATCAATTGTTTATATGATTTGGACAAACCCAAACTTTTTGCCACACTCGCAGCAGCTTCAGGGTTGGTAAATGACATATAAATCGCACCAGAACTTTCATAACTAGCATAATCGATTTTAATTTGATTTGTTGCACCGAGTTTATCGAGTAATGCAATATGATTATCAAAAGCAGTCGTATCAGGTAATTGCTTAGCACCAGCGTGATCCGAGGCAATTCCACCATTTAATAAACTACCAATACGGTTCATGGTCAACTTCATGACTTCGCTAGGGCTATAACCCGATTGAGTCAATAAAAAGATTTTACCCATAGTTAGCGGTGCTAACATCCCTGTGGCAAATTTAGCTCCTTGATTCGGCGAATAGGTAATGGTTGGCGATTGAGTAAAGCCGATATCTGGCGCAACGGTCCAAGCCAAACCATTTTGTGGGGTCGCCCAAATATTATTTACGCCGATATTTCCACGCACACCCGTACGTAAGGTAGTAGTTGCAGTGATACTATCCACACTAACAAAATATGGCATTTCAGCATAATGCATACGCACTACACTGAGTAAAAACTGTTCATTTTCACTCGCATCTAATGCCCGATTGTAGCTATCCCGATTTTGCGGAACGGCAGCCAAATTTGCCGTCGAACAACCAGCCATCAACGCCGCTAAGCAGCTGACAAGCAATTTCTTATTAGTAATTTTCATACCTAATCTTAACCCTCAGAACAAATGTACAATATTTTCAATATTGACACAGCTTATTAAACAACAGAACCACCACGAACTTAATTTGCCTTAATCCGTAAATTTCTACGTACCACGTTTCAAATTTACTTTAATTCAAATAAATAATTAACCTTCACCAGAATAAGAAAAGTTCGCATTAAGCGTAGCTTGCGAACTACCACCGACATAAATAACATAATTACGATTTTCCGGTGTGAATTTCATATCAATATTATAATATGCTAAGTCTTGCTGTGTTAGCGTGAACTCAACTATTTTGCAACTATTTTTTTCAAGAAAAACCCGTCTAAATGCCTTCAATTCGCGCAGAGGCCTGACAACACTGAAGTTCGCACACTCAATATAAAGCTGTACAACCTCCGTACCAGCCACCACACCAGTGTTGCAAAGTTCTACACTAACTATCAATTGCTGCGCCGCAACAAGAGTTTTTTCACTAATTTTCAAATTTTTGTATTCAAAATTGCTATAACTTAACCCAAAGCCAAAAGGGAATAATGGATAATTTGGTACATCGATAAAGCAAGAGCGAAATAATGAATAGTCGCCAGTTGGTGATGGCCGTCCGGTTTTATACTGATTATAATACACAGGAATTTGCCCAACCGTATATGGAAAAGACATGGCTAATTTAGCACTCGGATTAGCATCTCCAAAAAGCAAACTCGCCAAAGCGTTACCACTTTCATTACCCAAGAACCACGCCTGCAACAACGCATCACTGTGTTCAGCATACCAACCAAGCTCTAACGGACGACCGCTAAAGATAATACTCACCATTGGCTTATTTAGAGCTTTAATTGCCAGTGCTAATTCATTTTGCACACCTGGAATATTTAAATACGCCCGTGATTTGGCTTCACCTGACATATTTTGATCTTCACCAAAGGCAAGAATTACCACATCAGCTTGCTTAGCTAATTCTAAAGCTTCGGCAAATCCCGAGCGATCTTGGTCATTAATCGCACATCCCGCGGTGCAAAGCAGCGCATCAGCGCCAACTAAGGAACTAATCCCAGTTAGTAACGAGACACACTCAGCATCTTTTGCCAAACTCCCCCAAGCTCCCACGACTTGATTTGAATTCGCAAATGGACCAATTAAAGCAATTTTTTTACCCTGTTTGCTTAACGGTAGCAAATCATGACTATTTTTAAGTAAAACTACAGACTCAAGCGCCACTTGATGGGCTAATTCTAGCGTTTCAGAATTACGCATATATTGTTCTGGATTTGCATAGATATGCTTGTATGGATTATCAAATAAGCCAATTTGAAATTTAAATTGCAGCATGCGTAAAACCGCTTCGTTAATTAAGTCAAGGCTCACTTTACCCGCATTAACCAAGTTTTCAAGATGATTCAAATAACTAGTTGAAACCATCTCATGATCAAGCCCAGCTAAAATACATTGTAGTGCGACATCTTCCTCATCTTTAGCTGTCTTATGATCTAACATTTCATAGCTGGAGGTATAGTCCGAAATCGCAAAACCTTGATACTGCCATTCATTGCGTAAAATATCGCGCAATAAAAATTTATTGGCGGTAGCTGGCACGCCATCATAAATATTGAATGAAGTCATAAACGAAGCAACCCCAGCATCAGCACAAGCTTTGTAACCAGGTAAATAATGCTGACGTAATTCGCGTTCTGACATATCGACCGTATTGTACTCACGCCCGCCCTCAATCGCACCATACGCGGCAAAATGCTTACAGCATGCCGCAACCGAATAATTAGCGCTAAAATCACCTTGCTGATAACCACGCACATAAGCGGCGGCTAACTGACTATTTAAATAGGGATCTTCACCATTACTTTCCATTACGCGTCCCCAGCGCGGATCACGAACTAAATCAACCATCGGTGAGAAAGTTAAATTTAAACCAGTATGCGCAATTTCATACGCAATTTGTTGGCAACTTTTCTCAATTAACTCTGGATCAAAGGAACACGCCATTGCCAAATTAATTGGAAAGCCCGTCCGGCAACCATGAATCATGTCAGCTGCAAAAAACAGCGGGATTCCTAACCGTGAATTTTCCACGGCTAATTTCTGAAGTTTAAAAATCGTTGAACTATCAACAACGCTCAAAATTGAACCAACTTTACCCGCACTAATTAGCTGCGCTGAAGCATTACTTTCGCTATGCTCCCATTTCAATCCTTCAACATTGGCCTCAGGCGGCGCTAACTGAAATAATTGACCAATCTTTTCAGTTAAAGTCATTTTTTGTAAAAGTTCATTCGCCAACTGCTGAATCTCATTTTTACTTTTAGCACGAATTGCTTCGTGTGATATCGCACTTAATTGCTGCTCAATAGTTAATTCCATAATCGGCCTTTCTAATTATAAATCAAATTGATAAATCCTACAATTCAGCAAACCTAGCTATAAACGCTGGCTTATTATAGGTGTAAATAATGTCATATTTGAGACCTTGATTATGATCTCGATGTTAATTCTGAATTTAATCCAGTTTGGATTAATATTCTAATCTTGCGACTAGAAGTATAAAAAACAGGCTCGATACGCTGCATATATAATATGTTATACCAAAATTTATTCTTATGTGATTGTAAAATCAATATAGATCAATCCGTTGATAACACACAATGACAGTTACAAAGCCTGTGTTTAAATTATTTAAAAAGAACAACTATTCTTTAACGCCACCAATATTCATACTATTGATAAAATATTTCTGCGTAAACATAAATAGCACAACTAACGGTAAAATCACCAAAATTGCGCCAGCCATAGTTAAGCCATAATTGCTACTATTTTGCCCCTCTAACTGGGTTAAAGCCAAGGGTAAAGTGTAATACTTATCATTAGTTGCAATAATTAAAGGCCACATGAAGCTATTCCATGATCCCGTAAAGGCAAAAATCCCCTGCGCAACTAAGGCTGGGCGCATCATCGGCAAAATAATTTTCCAAAAAATCTTGATTTCACTCGCTCCATCAATTCGCGACGCCTCAATATAATCATTGGAAATAGTTAATAAGAATTGGCGAAAGAAAAAAATCATTCCTACGCTGGCAATTCCAGGCAAAATAATTCCAGTATAGCTATTAATTAATCCCATTGATTTCATTAATAAAAAGGTTGGAATTTGCATAACTACACCCGGCACCATCATCGTACCAAGTAAAACCATGAAAATTTTATCGCGCCCAGTAAAATGGAATTTAGAAAACGCATAGGCTGCCAATGAGCACACAATAATACTCAAAACCACCGAGACCACGGCAATAATCAAACTATTGTATAAGGGATGAATAAAATCCACCGCTTTAAATAATTCAACATAATTTTGCATGGTGAAAATATGCGGAATCCAGGTTGGTGGAAATTTTAAAATTTCGGAAGTCGTTTTGAATGAGGTACTAACCATCCATAAAAACGGTAAACACATTCCAAACAGAGCGACTAACAACGCGACATGCAAACTAACAATGGTGCAAGCTCGTTTAAATACAAATGAATTATAGGCTTTCATAATTTAATCTCATCCTAATCTAACTTGGTTAATTTAATGCGTATTAAGCTGATCGCAAAGATGATGAAGAATAACACCATTGACATCGCTGAGGCATAGCCAAAGTTAAAGAATTTAAATGCCTCGTTATAAATTAACATAACAATTGAAGTCGTTGAATTAACTGGACCACCACCTGTTAACATAAATGGCTCATCAAATAATTGCAAATAGCCAATTAACAGCATAATACTGATATAGGTGGTAGTTGGCGCCAACATCGGAATCGTAATTTTAATAAAACGTTGCCACGCCGAAGCACCATCAATTTCAGCCGCTTCTTTAACCGAATCGGGAACACTACTTAAAGCCGCCATATATAAAATTGTATTGGGTCCAATTCCTTTCCAGACTACCAACATGATAATCGTGAAAATCGCCGCATGCTCGTTCGAAAGCCACTGCGGCCCAGCAATACCAACTAAACTGAGCAAATAGTTAATTAAACCATAATCACCATTCAATAACCATTTCCACACCAAAGCCACTGCAATGGTATTTGAAATCGCAGGTAGATAGAAACCTACCCGAAATAACGAAGAACATTTAGTAAATTTACTGTTAATTAAAACGGCTAAAGTCAACGATAGAACGATGGTTAACGGCATCGCAATCGCTAATACGATCAGCGTATTAAGTAATGCTTTCCGAAATAATTCATCGTGAAAAATAATTTTAGTATAATTGGCAAACCCAACGAAATCAATCGCGCTTGGATTCATCAAGGCTTCAATGCCAATTTTATTAAAACTCATGTACACCGCAGCGCCAATTGGAATTAACAAGAAAATTGCTAATAAAATTAGGGCTGGTGACAGAAAAAACAATAAGCTGCGTAGGTTAGTTCGCATTTTTCATCCTCTATAAACCAATATTTTCTTCAGTATCCACATCAAATAAATGGCAATGTTCAAGCATGAAATGAAATTTCAAGGTATCTCCCATCAAATAACGGCGAT
>JAIETT010000155.1 GCA_019744945.1 Burkholderiales bacterium | reverse complement strand
CTTGGGGTTAAAGTTGGTCTTGTCATTGGTGGTGGTAATTTTTTCCGTGGTGTGGCTGGGAGTGATAAATTAGGTATTCAACGTGCGAATGCCGATACGATGGGAATGTTGGCGACAGTTATGAATGGAATTTTGTTGCGTGATTCATTTAACTCGCATGGTATCGAAGCCAAAATATTTTCAGCGTTTCCAATTGGGAGCTTTATTAAAGGCTATAATCGTGATAGCATGCTGAAACGAATTGATAACGGCGAAGTGGTGATATTTGTCGGTGGCACAGGTAGCCCTTATTTCACTACCGATAGTGGTGCGGCGTTACGTGGACTTGAAATGAACGCAGATTTATTAATTAAAGCAACTAAGGTTGATGGGGTGTATTCTGCGGATCCTAAGAAAGATCCCAATGCAGTTAAGTATGATTCATTATCCTTTAATGATGCAATTACAAATAATCTTGGCGTAATGGACATGGCTGCGTTTGCGCTTTGTCGTGAGAATAATTTGAATATTAAAGTTTGTAGTATTTTTAAAGCGGGTAGCTTAAAGCGGATTGTTTTAGGCGAGGATGAGGGAACTTTAGTTTATTGTAGTTAATCCTGATTAGTTTCTCCATTGATTAAAATTACTAATAATAGTTAGTTTATGGGTGTATTTATATAGTTTCAACTCGATAAGAACCGCGCAATATAACTTAATTCACTAGCTTTAGGTGAACGTTCTTTTGAAACATGAATTCAGTGGAGTATCTGATTTAATCTCTGCCGTTATCAGTATAGATTTATTTTAGCAGTTAGAACATAATTAAAAATTTGAATAAGGTAAAAGAAGAATGAATATTCATAACGATAAAATATTAATTTTAGATTTTGGTTCACAGGTAACACAACTAATTGCACGTCGTGTGCGTGAATTTAATGTTTATTGTGAAATTCATTCTTATGATGTGAGTGATGAATTTATCCGTGAATTTGCACCCAAAGGAATTATTCTCTCAGGTGGTCCCAACTCTGTTTATGAACAAGATACTCCAAGCGTCTCGCCAACTATTTTTGAACTAAATGTGCCAATTTTTGGAATTTGTTATGGTATGCAAACGATTGCTAAACAATTGGGGGGTGAAGTCGCTAGCTCAGGCAAACGTGAATTTGGCTATGCTGAAATTCATGGCTTAGAAAGTCCTTTATTTGCTGGGCTAAGTGATGGTATTGGCGCTGAGGGTAATTTTCTGCAAGTTTGGATGAGTCATGGCGATAAAGTGGTGCGGTTGCCTGCTGGGTTTGAAGTTATTGCTCAAACTGAGAGTTGTCCAATTGCGGCGATGTATCATCCGCAACGTAATATTTATGCGGTGCAATTTCATCCAGAAGTGACGCATACGAAGCAAGGTACGCGGATGTTGGAACATTTTGTACGTAATGTCTGTCATTGTGCGCCAACGTGGACTATGCCTAGTTATGCCGATGAAGCAATTGCCAATATTCGTCAAAAAGTTGGCAGCGATCAAGTTATTTTGGCTTTGTCTGGTGGAGTTGATAGTAGCGTTGCTGGGGTTTTAATTCATAAAGCGATTGGCGAACAGTTAATTTGTATTTTTGTTGATACGGGTTTACTGCGTTTAAATGAAGCCGACCAAGTTATGCAAAATTATGCGGAAAATTTAGATCTAAACATCATTAAAGTTGATGCGAAAGATGAATTTTATTTAGCCTTGGCTGGAGTTAGTGATCCAGAGCAAAAACGCAAAATTATTGGTAAATTATTTGTGGATATTTTTCAACGAGAAGCTGCCAAATTAAGCAATGCTAAATGGTTGGCACAAGGTACGATTTATCCTGATGTGATTGAATCTGCTGGGAGCAAAACCAATAAAGCGCATAATATTAAATCCCATCATAATGTTGGTGGCTTACCTGAATCGTTGAATTTACAACTGCTTGAACCCTTGCGTGAATTATTTAAAGACGAAGTCCGTAGCTTAGGAGTGTCATTAGGGATTGCGCCAAAGTTAATTTATCGCCATCCATTTCCTGGGCCTGGTTTGGGCGTGCGGATTTTGGGCGAAATAAAGGCTGAATACGTTACATTGCTTCAACACGCGGATAATATCTTTATTGAAGAACTCTACGCAAATGATTTATACCATAAAGTTGCTCAAGCGTTTGTGGTCTTTTTGCCAGTAAAAACTGTTGGTGTCATGGGGGATGGGCGAACTTATGATTATGCAGTATCCTTACGCGCGGTTGAAACAACTGACTTTATGACCGCAAATGTTGCAAATCTGCCTTTTGAGTTTATTACGAAGGTTGCCAACCGAATTATCAACGAGGTTAAGGGCGTTAACCGAGTGGTTTATGATATTTCAGGTAAACCACCTGCGACTATTGAATGGGAATAATTGGCTTAATTTCAGCATCATGACTAACTTATAGTATAATTAATGACCTAAGTTAATCTTGGTGCTTTTTATTTCTGACCTGCTTAAAAAATCGCATAATTAAGAATTATAAAATTAGTGCAAGAATAAGCAATTTTTGAATGATTATACCTCTATGGAACCACAAAAAAAAACTGGACGAATTTGGCTTAAAGTAATTTGGCTTATTCTGGGCTTAGGTCTGGCTGGTGCGGCAATCTTATCCATGATGATTATTGTAACCGTGCCAAAACTTCCGAGCATGGATGAGTTGCGTAATTATCAGCCAAAATTACCATTACAAGTTTACTCTTCAGATGGTGTTTTACTTGGTCAATTTGGGCAAGAACATCGGATTTATTTGGATATTCCCAATACGCCTAAACTTCTAATTGACGCGGTATTGTCAGCCGAGGATGAGCGTTTTTATGAGCATGGCGGAATTGATGTTTTGGGCATATTCCGTGCGGCAATTGGCAATCTTAGTTCTGGGCGTCTTCAATCTGGAGCCAGTACAATTACTATGCAAGTCGCGCGTAATTTTTTCCTCACCACGCAAAAAACCTTTACACGTAAGTTTAATGAAATTTTGTTATCTTATAAAATTGAACATTCATTAAGTAAAGATCAAATTTTATCGCTCTACCTTAATCAAATTTACCTAGGACAACGCGCGTATGGTTTTGCCGAGGCGGCACAAACTTATTTTGGACGTCCAATTGATCAGTTAACTATTGCGGAGTATGCTGTGTTAGCTGGGTTACCTAAAGCACCATCGGCGTATAATCCAGTGGTTAATCCAAAACGTTCAGCAGAGCGCGAAGCTTATGTTTTAGGGCGAATGCTAAAACATGGTTATATTAATCAAGAACAGTATGATCAGGCTATCGCGCAAAAAATCGTGGTGATAAAAGGCTCTGTTAAAGATGCGACTGATTCTGGCAGCTATATTGCTGAAATGGCGCGCCAGTATCTTTATCCTACTTACGGCGATGCTATCTATACGCAGGGTTTTAAAGTTTATACTACCATTGATAGTAAATTACAACAAGCCGCGTACATGGCATTACGCAAAGGTTTATTAAATTATGACGCTTCAAATGGTTATCAAGGGGCTGAACCACGGGTTGATTTAGCCTCTAGTTCTGCTGATGCTACGTTGGATCAAACTGCGATGGGGCAATTTGATGGGATTACCGATTATGGTGATTTATTAGCCGCGATTGTATTGACGGTAAATAATGATGCGATTGATGCGATTTTGCGCAATGGTCAGCATGTTCAATTTAGCGGAAAGCAACTGGATTGGGTGCGTAAATACTTGAGTGCTGGCGGTGATAAACAGATTTTACCTGGTTCAGTAATTCGAGTTTACCAAAATAATAATCAATGGCAAATCTCGCAAATACCTCAAGTTCAAGGTGCATTAGTTTCAATTAATCCTACCAATGGTTCAATTCAAGCCTTAATGGGAGGATTTGATTACACCAATAATAATTTTAATCATGTTATGCAAGCAAGTCGTCAACCTGGTTCAAGTTTTAAACCATTCATTTATTCTTCGGCATTAGATAAAGGTTATACGACTGAAACTGTAATTGATGACAGTCCAGCCTGTTATTCTGGTGGCAATGATGGTGGGCAATGGTGTCCTAAGAATGATGATGGTAAATTTCTTGGGCCAATTTCATTACGTCAAGGCTTAACTTTATCGCGGAATATGATAACCGTTAAAATATTAAATGATATTACACCACAATATGCAATTAGCTATGTGAGTAAGTTTGGTTTTTCCGAGTCTCAATTTCAGCCATATTTAACCATGGCCTTAGGTGCAAATGAAGTTACGCCAATGCAGATGGCACAGGCGTATGCAGTGTTTGCCAATGGTGGGTACTTAGTTCAACCCTACTTTATTGAAAAAATTACCGATGCGAATGGTCGGGTTTTAGCGCAAACAGCACCAAGTAATATCACGCAACAACAACCTGTGATTGATCCCAGAAATGCGTTCATCATGAATAGTATTTTAAAAGATGTGGCGAAATATGGAACAGGGGCACGTGCTTGGCGTGATCTGCATCGGAGTGATGTTGCAGGTAAAACTGGAACCACCAATGATGCAAAAGATGTTTGGTTTGATGGTTATACTCCTGATTTAGTTACGGTTGCATGGGTTGGCTATGATAAGCCAAAAAGTTTGGGTCGTCAATATGGTGCAACGTTGGCTTTGCCAATTTGGCTAGACTTCATGCGCGTGGCGTTGGTCAAGTATCCTGAACGTCAGCTGCCAATGCCATCTGGAATTGTTAGCGAAGCTGGTGGAACGTGGAAAGGTGATACAGAATATTACTACCAAGGCAGTATTATTGGGCGTCATGATGCCTCAGGCACGGTGGATGCGGATAATCTAGAATGGGGCAATGCAAGTGAGCCTGTCGCTATTCCTGTTGGTGCTTCCGAGGCAAGTGCTCCAGTTCCTGCCGCGGCAGCACCAGCCGCCACCGTGGATAATTCCAGCAAAGTAAGCGATATTAATGATATAATAAAAAATATTCAAGATTAATTTTTATTTAGGGAGTTTAGATTGAAACATTATCCTCATCCGTCATTTGCTAAAGAAGGTTGGCCGTTTATTGCAATTAGCGTTGGCTTAGCCTTGCTAATTTTATGGTTAACTAATTTGATTGCAGCCTTACCGTTTATTTTAATTGCTGCTTTTGTGGTGCAATTTTTTCGTGATCCGCCACGGACTATTCCAGAAGATGCTAATGTGATTTTGTCACCAGCCGATGGAAAAATCATTTGTATTGAACAAGCGCACGATGTTTATCAAGATGTCCAAGCCTTAAAAATTAGTGTATTTATGAATGTCTTTAATGTGCATTCTAACCGCGCACCAGCTGATGGTGAGGTTTTAGATGTGCAGTATTTTGCAGGTAAATTTGTAAATGCTGATTTTGATAAAGCTTCGACAGAAAATGAGCGCAATGCCGTGATTTTACGCATGAGTAACGGTCAACGAATTACTTTCGTTCAGGTAGCAGGCTTAATTGCGCGAAGAATTCTGTGTTATACCAAACCAGGTGAGTGGTTAAAACGTGGTGAGCGTTATGGATTTATCCGTTTTGGTTCACGTGTTGATGTATATTTACCATTGAATGCTACGCCATTAGTCAGTATTGGACAGAAAGTTAAAGCTACTGAGACTATCCTCGCAAGGATTGATTAGTATGGCTTATTCTAATACTCAGCGCGCGAAAGGCTCGCCGATTTATTTAGTACCCAGCATGATTACCTTAAGTTCAATGTTTTGTGGTTTTTATGCGATGGTGCAATCGATTGGCGGTGATTTTTATCATGCTGGATTAGCAATATTGTTTTCAATGATTTTGGATAGTTTAGATGGACGGGTTGCGCGAATGACGCATACGTCCTCACCATTTGGCGCTGAATTAGATAGTTTGGCAGATATGGTCGCATTTGGTGCAGCACCAGCCATGATCGTGTTTAATTGGGGCTTGCATAGCTTTGGTAAATTAGGTTGGCTGGTGTCATTTGTGTATTGTGCCTGTGCTGGGTTAAGATTAGCGCGCTTTAATGTCATGATTGGTGTTACGGATAAGAAGTTTTTCCAAGGTATGCCATCGCCATCCGCTGCAGCTTTAGTTGTTGGTTATGTTTATTTGTGTGCTGAATATCATCTTCATAACAGCATAATGATTCAGTTAGGGTTAATAGTAACCTTGATAGCTGGTTTATCTATGGTTAGTAATGTCAAATTTTATAGTTTTAAAGAAATTCATTTTCACCAAACCGCTCCGTTTCGGGCGTTGCTATTATTTTTGGGGTTTATGATCTTACTGTTTTATTATCCTGAGCTGGTTATCTACGGTTTCTTTGCATTCTATACGATTGTTAGTTATGCTTGTTGGATATTTAGAATTGGCTATCGAAAGAATGTAAATAATCAATCGAATGAACTTTCCGCAGATTCTAAAGAGTAATAATTTGTGATTAATTGCATAAAAGTGAAGATGTATGTATAAAAAAATGAATGCAAATGGTACGGCAAAACTTAACCTAGCAGTTGTGAATATTGATCATGCTACAAAAATCATTTATTTGAGTGGTAGCTGGGGTTGGATTAGTATTAATGAAAATATTCTTGCTCAATTTGCTAATCTTGAGGCTTGTGAGTGGCTAATTGATGGTCGCAAAATTGCGGAGATTGATACAACTGGGTTTCATTTTGTTCATAAAATGATCAATACCATGAGTGCTAAGAGTGCTAAAGTTAGTCAAGTTTTGTTAGTTGAAGAAGATCAAAAGCTCTATGATTTAACCCAGCCATTTGAACTACGTGCGACTAACACCTTAAATGAACTACCTAAGTCAAGCTTTCTATCTAGGGTTGGTGAAAGTGCACTGGATTTATGGCGAACCTGTCTACAATTAACCGCGTTTTTTGGGCAGTTATGTACCACGGTTGCAACATTATTTAAACGCGATTATCCATTATATGTGCGAGGGATAGTTGACACTATTTCAACCGCGGGGATAAAGGGTGTCCTGATTAGTTCGCTATTGTGCTTTTTGATTGGGGTTAATTTAACCTATCAAATGGCACCGCAATTTGTGACTTATGGCGCAAATATTTATGTGGTAAATTTCTTGGGTATTTCTCTATTACGTGAAGTTACGCCATTATTAACCGCGATTATTGTAGCTGGTCGGACAGGTTCAGCAATTGCTGCAACTATTGGTACGATGAAGGTTCAAGAAGAAATTGATGCTTTGCAGACAATGGGGATTTCACCAATGCGGCGCTTGGTTGTTCCTCAGGTTATTGGGTTAGTGATAGCCTTGCCGATTTTAACCATGTTAGCTGATGTAAGTAGTATGTTAGGTGGGATGGTGTTTTCTGGACCATTATTAGGGATTGAGCCTAAGCTATTTTTAGTTCAATTACAATCAAGTGTTTCAATTAATAATTTCTGGGTTGGAATTGTCAAAAGCTTCTTTTTTGCTTGGATTATTGGGATGGTAGGCAGTTTTTGTGGATTTCATGTCAAAGCGAATGCGGATAGTATAGGAATTCAAACGACACGTAGCGTGGTAATTTCAATTTGTATGATTATATTTATTGATGCTTTATTTGCAATTTTGTTCAAAGCCTTGGGAGTTTAATTATGCGCGAGAATGTTGGGCAACCAATTATTGAAATTAAGAAATTAGGCACTCAATTTAATGGTGAATGGATTCATAAAGATTTAGATTTAACGATTTATCCTAATCGGATTGTGACTATTATTGGCGCGAGTGGTTGTGGTAAAACTACCTTAATTCGTGAAATTTTAATGTTACAACCAATTAGTGCTGGAGAAATTCATCTCATGGGTGAAGAAATCTCAAAATATAACTTAGAAGATCCATACACCAAAAGAGTTTTGAGCCAGATGGCGATGATGTTTCAACAGGGCGCATTGTATAATTCGAACACTGTATTAGAAAATGTAATGTTCCCAATTTTAGAGTATACCGATTTTTCTTATCAAACGGTGCGTGAGTTGGCATATCAAAAATTGCGCTTAACTGGATTAAATGAAGTATCATATAATAAATATCCCAAAGAGATTAGCCCAGGTATGCAAAAGCGGGTAGCATTAGCACGAACCTTGGCTTTGGATCCTAAAGTGTTATTTTTGGATGAGCCAACTGCTGGGCTTGATCCTAATAGCGCTGCGTCTTTTGATGAATTAATGTTGAATTTGCATGACCAATTAGGTTTAACCGTAATTATGATTACACATGATTTAGATTCAATTTGGCGTACGAGCCATGAAATAGTCTATTTAAGTAATAAAAAAGTTACTCTGCATGATAGCGTATTAAATGCATCAAATCGTCCTGATATTCCAGATTTGTATCAGTATTTTAATGGTGAACGTGGAGTAGTTTCTAAAGGATATTATTCTAAACAACAGGAAAGGTGTGTTGAATGAGAAATAACAAACAGTACTTAATCGTGGGTACTTTTGTCCTAGTTGGGATAGCCATGATAGTTGGAATACTATTGTGGTTTTCTGCTGCCAATCGAAAGGCTTATGATGTTTATCGAATTACATTTAGTGAGTCAATTGATGGGATTACGACGAATTCTATGGTTAAATATAATGGTGTGGTAGTTGGTCAGGTGAAAGCGATTGAATTAGACAACAAAGATCCGCGTAATATTTACGTTGATATTAATGTTAATCAAGGTGTTACTATTACGACTGCGACTTATGCAACAATTAAGGCACAGGGTGTAACTGGAATGTCATATGTGGCTTTAATGTTAACGCCTAAAGTTGCCTTTAGCGTGGTTCCGACGCATAATAGTGAGCCATACCCACAAATTCCAGCAAAGTTATCTTTTTTATCGAGTTTGTCTGAACAAGCTCAAGGGATAACCAATAATGTTGATGATATATCGGTGCAAATTAAAGCACTTTTAAATGCCAAGAATCTAAAACATGTAGAAAATGTGTTGGCTAATTTAGACAAAGTAAGTGCGGCTGTTGCGAGTCAATCAGATAGTATTGCGAGTTCAATTGTGATGGTGGGACAGGTTTTAGGTAATGTTAATGAGAATACCCAACATTTAGCCGAGTTATCTAAATCACTGCAACAAAATAGTGCATCATTGGATAAAGTCTTAAATACGGTCCAGAATGAAACTTTGCGTAATTTTAATTCCGTTACATTACCAAATCTTAATCAAAGTATTGGAAATATAAACCTAGCAACGGCACAATTTAATGAACTGTTGAAAACAATTAACCAAAACCCTTCTGCTATCGTTCGTGGTTCAGCTCCACGCCCAGCAGGTCCTGGAGAATAAATGAAGATGAAAAATATAAAATTAAAATTA
>JAIETT010000183.1 GCA_019744945.1 Burkholderiales bacterium | reverse complement strand
AAATGCAGCACCATTTACCATTAGTTCAGGATAAGCAACCCCGAAAATATCACCACTAAAAACCACATTGGCTTTACAATCGATAATAATATTATGATGATTGGCATGCCCTGGTGTGTCACGACAAATTAATCTGCGCCCATTTAAATCAACTTCCAAACCATCTTCAGCAACAATAATTCGCTCTGGATCAATTGATTCTAACTTGCCATACATTTCAGCCACAAATTTCTCGCCATATACCGCAATCACCCCAGCCTCAAGCTTGGCTGGATTAATCATATGCCGCGCACCTTTGGGATGAACGACTAATTTAGCTTGCGGAAATTCCGCCATATAGGCGCCGGCACCTCCAGCATGATCCAAATGAATATGCGTTAAAAAAATATATTTCACATCCTGAGCCTGCAAACCATGTTTAGCCAATTCAGCCTTAACATACGGCAACGATTTAGCGTTAGCCGTTTCAATTAATGCAACTTGATTTCCCTCAACTAACATAAAAACTGCGGCTAATTGCTCACGTGCATAATGCGCATCGATAGTATAAATTCCATTATTCAAATTATCTTGCATAATTTTACCTTTTTAAATCTAATGTTCTTGTTATTAAACCTAAGCCCAGAATAGCTCTGTTGAATGAATTATCCTACTGAAATTATTGGGCTTTAATTTACAGGACACGTCGCTCATCATCAATTAACTATGACTAGGTTTTACCTGATAAGCCTCACCAAGCAATCTAATTTCTAATCAGACACCTTCAAAATTTATTCCGAATAATTTCACATAAACCACTATGGCTAAATCCTAAAATCTTAGTATTCGTAATGTCATTTTTAAAGAGTTTAGTTAAATATAATAAAATCCGTTGTTGTTCCACATCCGACATATTTTTAACTAAATCTAATAGAATTATCCCTTGCAGATTACGTAGGCAAATTTGTTGATAAATTGCATCCAAAACCAAGAAGTTTAACTTATGCCCAGCTAAATTGGACTGATTACTATTTACATCAATTAAGCTAATTCCAGAAAGTGTGTTAATTTCTAAGCTTGCGCCATTACTTAAGTTAACTAATGAATTAGCTAATAAATGCTTATATTTGGCAATTAATTCGGCGCCATTTAATTTTGGATCCAAGCTTAATATGTCAATTTGCCACAGATCTTGATAAGCTAATAATTGTTCATGAATTAGCGGATCGTTACTAATTATTTCACAATTTTCGGCTAACTTTAATGAACGCAGTAACTTCAAATAATTCGGTACTCCTGCATAAACTTGCCCACACTTTGAATTAGCCTTAATTGTCAGAGCTTGTTGATGTAAGTCTTTCATTTCCGCAGCAACCAGCGCAAAATCTAACTTATTATCCACACAACTACGTAACACCCATTGAGCAGGAAATTCTTGTACCACTTGTGTGATCTTGTCACGCAAAGTTTGATTAAGTTCAGTAGTCTTAATTCGCGCTGGTGTTTCTGCCAAATAAACTACATATTTACCAACCAAAGACCAACCATAGCGTAA
This sequence comes from Burkholderiales bacterium, assembly GCA_019744945.1. GTDB lineage: Bacteria > Pseudomonadota > Gammaproteobacteria > Burkholderiales > UBA11063 > Aquella. The sequence goes on along the minus strand of JAIETT010000183.1, from coordinate 7,808 downwards.
TTTAGCTTGTTTCTGTTCATTACCCTGCCACGTTAATTGCACAGCTAACAAACTACCAGATTGCACATTTAGCTTGGGCGGTAAATTTATAAAACCACTTACACCTGGTAAATATTCAACAAATGCAGTATGATTAGCCGCATTCAATTTAGTAATCTTCGCATAAAAGATTGACTCGCTCGCTGCACCTGGCAAATCGTGCGTCACAAAAACTAATTTGTCTGCACTATAGGCAAAGGCATACACATGCTCAGCTTGACGATAAATAATTACTTTATTGAGCAACATAGTCAGCTAGTTCTTTACGTAAATTACGCACAGCATTCAAAGGTAAACCCATTACCGAATAAAAACATCCATCAATTTTTTGAATATATTGTCCAGCAAAACTTTGAATTCCATATGAACCTGATTTATCTTGATAATCACCAGTTTGAAGATAAGCGTGAATTTCATCATCACTCAGCTCATCAAAATAAACCCAACTTTGGCTAGTAACACTTTTTTCAAAAGCAAAATATTTTAACGTAATGGTGGTAATCACCAAATGTTTATGCCCCGCCAATTTACGCCACATCGCAAAGGCTGCCGCATAATTTTCGGGCTTACCTAAAACTTCATTCTGATAAACTACTTCAGTATCAGCCGTTAAAATTGGATGAATCGGTAAATTTTGTGCCAACATATAACGCCACCCAGCTTGCGCTTTTTCTTGACAAACTCGCTGCGAATAAGTTAAATAATCTTCATTTTCTGCGACCTCTTCAGGTATATCAATCGTCAAAATTTCAAACTCTACACCAATTTGGTTTAAAAGTTCGCGTCGACGTGGACTTTTTGAAGCTAGATAAATTTTTGATATGCTTGCAGTATTCATTTTTGACATAATTTTAATCTCATTTCTTTGTAAATTAGGTTTGACAGCCTGGTACCTAAAAGCATATAATAACGTTCTTGAAATAAGACAACGCCTCAATAGCTCAGACGGTTAGAGCGACGGACTGTTAATCCGCAGGTCGTAGGTTCGATTCCTACTTGAGGCGCCATTTCTCTCTTATTTACATCACCCTTCAGTTAGTTCACCCACAATATTTTCACTCATTGCCGCTTTAATATTCGTTAAACTCATCCCAGTTGATCTTAAAACTAATAATTTTGCTAACGCAGCTTCAATAGTCATATCACAGCCACTAATAATTCCTAAATCATGCAAACAACTGCTAACATAATCATTAGAAACTCGTCCTTCGATCACTTGAGTAATATTGACGATAATAACTCCACGCGCTACCGCAGCTTTTAACGCCGCAACTAACGCTAAATTATGAATTGGTATATTACCACTCCCATAAGTTTGTAGCACGATCGCATCCAACTCAACATTATTTAAAGTTTCAATAATAAAATCGGTAGTGAACCCTGGGCGCATACTTAGGTCAAGAATCTTGGCAGGCTTCGGCATTACTGGCGCAAAACTAAAACGCGTAGCCTTTAACCAGCGTTTGGTGAACCAGTTAATCGTTATCCCAAATTCTGCTAACGGTTCTTCATCCACCGAATCAAAACCAAAGAAGCGATATGTACTTACTTTTTGTGCTCGACAACCACGTAAAAGTTTATTATTAAACGCAATTGCAACTTCATTTAAATCGCTGCGATTAGCGGCAAATAACGCATCAATCAAGTTATTCCAACCATCACTTCGGCGATGCACTAACGGCAGCTGAGATCCAGTTAACACAACAGGTTTATCCAACCCACGCAAAGCAAATGACAAGACACTTGCGCTGTATGCCATCGTATCCGTGCCATGAATAACTATAAAGCCATCATAACGCTCATAATTATCCGCAATATCTTGAATCATCCGCTGCCAATGTTCTAATTTCACATCCGAAGAATCAATTAATTGCTCATACTCGATCAAATCAATCTGTACATCTTGAATTGGCTCAAGTGTATCGATTTGCGACTTGAATAACCCAGGTACAGGCATCAGCCCCTGTGGCGTATAATCCATACCGATTGTGCCACCAGTATAAATAATCAAAATTTTCTTCATTCTTTCATCTTCCCGATCTTTAGTTTAATTCGAGCTAATTTTCAAGCAATTATTCAAGGTTATTTTAAGTAAGAATCCATAAAACTTATTTAGCAACAGGAGTAAGTTGCGTGTAATTAGCCGTATATTGCGCCCAAAAGGCTCGATCCAAGTTATAGTGATATTTTTCACCAACGTTATATAAGTTCACCACAACTTGCGCAACTCCAGATTCACTAGAGTGTGGAATACTCACTGCAAAAAACGCTAAACTCCGAATGCTATTAGGTTTAGCTTCTTTACCAATCCTAAAAATGCTATTATTTGCGCCTGCACTATGATCTAGACCAATTTGCTGTAACTGACTAAGATCGACATTAGACTCATGTTCTAACAAATAACTAGCACGCTTCAAACGCATTTCACTGCCTTGTTTGTTAATGACGTCACTTGCACCATATGGATAATTGGCAACTAAGTCGGAATTTTGATAATGATTAGTATGCGCAAAAACACCACGACTTTGCAAAGTATATTTAAATTTATGGTTTGGAGCAACTTCAATGGATAGAATATTTTGACCATCCGCGACTTGATAAAAAACTGGATCAGGAAACTTAGCAATTAACTTGGGTAAATCTTTGATAACATCCGTGGCATGAGCGTAATTTTGCAAAATATCTTTACTAAAATCATCTGCAATTCCACCGACTGCTTGCGCTGAATATTCAATCGTAACCTCATTAAAAACCGCTAAATTTTTCTCGTTAATTCCCGCTGAAACAAAATCTTTAACATCCATGCGTGATAAGGCTAAATATTTATAATGACCTTCAGATGCCACAACTTCCACGATTTGATGATCTGGACGATTGTCACGGTTTTTCGCCATCAGTACATTACCGCTTTCAGCATTAAAGGTTGCAAATGTGGTACATGCCATCACTGGTAACAGCGCGCCACATCCCAAGACTAACAAAATTTTCTTCATAAGACTACCCTCAAATTTTATCTATTCAACTAAATGAGTAACCAACTTAAACAAACCATTATATATGGTTGTGCGCCTCAAAACGAATAGATTATCTCATCTCTCTCAATGATTAAACTATTTATGCCATATCACTGAATAATTAATTAAAATAATCCATTGACATAGCGAATTTAACACTATCGCATTATTTTAACACAGACTAACTCACACAACTAAAGAGAGCATTAGGCAATAAGTTGATAAATAAGACCATTGCAATGCGCAGCTGAATTCAGCGCCACCAAATACCTTTATCTGGAAAAATTAGCTCCTAATAGCGTTTAATGCTAAAATTCAGAGTTAAATTTGCCAGTTCCAGTGACCTTAAAGAATAATCCTGCCAACCGCTAATAAATGATTCCGGCAGATTTCTAGGCCAAACACTATAGCTGTCAAATTAATAAGAGCACTATTATATTTAGCGTAAGTAATTTCCATTTAATATAACTTCACTAATTAGGTGTTTATCCAGCAAAAACCTCATAGCCAAACTAACTTACCAGCAAATCAAGGCAGTAATATGTATATCCAGCGCCACAAGCAGCAACTCTTATTTTTAATGATATTATTATTGTTTGTATCACAAGCCTGCACGGATATCTTTGTACCTGGATTACCCGAAATGAGCCACGAATTTGCAAGTAGCATTAAACAAATGAACTTAACCATTTCGGTGTATATTTATGCGCAGGCATTTTTCTTTTTAATTATCGGCGTGATTAGTGACCTCTTCGGACGACGACGAGTCTTACTGGCTTGCATTCCTCTACAAATAATTGCCTCATTTGCCATTGCCATGACTAACTCGTTAACATTGCTGATTATTTTACGCGTAATTCAAGCGCTAGGCAGTAGCGCTATTTATATCGTATTACGCTTAGTGATTAAAGATACCTTAAATAAAGAAGAGCAAATCCATGCAACGGGAATGCTCTTAATTGGTCTGGTGCTCTCCCCTGCTTTAGCTCCTGTAATTGGCGCACATTTAATCAATTGGTGGAATTGGCGCGCATGTTTTATCTTAATTGGAGTAAGCATGACGGGACTTGTAATTTGGTTAGCCATTCTACTACCCGAAACTAATTTACGTATTCAACAATTTCGCAATGAATTTAGTTTTAAAGCTCAATTAGCGAACTACACAGGCGTACTTCAAGATAGATTATTCATCATGCTAATTATTTTAGTTGGTGGAACTTTTGCCTCCTATTACGGATTTATTGCCATTTCTAGCTATATGTATATTGATGAATACCACACCAGCAATACGCTCTACTCCTATACATATGTCGCCATTGCCGCCGCCTATTTACTCGGTAACCGCATAATGTTATGGCTAAATAAGGAACAAGTTCGCCCGTGGCGAATTATTCAGTATGGGCTAATAATTTCATGTATTGGCGTAACCGTAATGATTAGTAGCTTGTTTGGACAGACGCACATTTTCTTAATTCTTGGATTAGCTACCTTTGGGTCATTGCTCATTCGCTTAGCAACCGCATTTATTAACCCACCAATTCAGGTGTTAGTCATGAATTATTTTGGCAATGCTGGTTCCAATGCAATCGGCTTATTAAGTTGTTTACAATATGTGTTCGCAGGATTTGGTACCGCAGTAGTATCAGGTTTACCCTTTGCGCCAAGTGTCAATTTAGTCGTAAGCTCAATTCTCTTTACATTAATTTCACTAGTCGGATATTATTTTTGTCCACATAGCAAAATCCAACATTAAAATTAAGCCTTTTATGTCAAGCCAAATTCTAAATTTAAATTGCACAGCGCATACCATTATTTAAATTAATGCTATAATAATCACCGCATCTAATTTAAGGTTAACTTTAATGCTTCAACAAATTATCTCCCCACTATTTAATCAGCTCTTAAATTTAATTACCACGCGCTTTAATCAACAACAACCCAGCTTTGTATCAAGCCTTGGCAAATATAGTTCCGCAAACTATTTAATAAATTTAACTGACTTACCATTTAATCTTGAATTGAGTTTCAAAAATCAACAACTCCAGATAAAACTTGCCCCAACTGCGCTATCGGCAAACTCTAGCATTCATGGAAAAAGTCGTTACTTTATTGAATTGTTACTCAAACAAGCTGACAGCGACGCATTATTTTTCCAGCAAAAGCTCTTTATCGCAGGCGATATGGAGGCGGCAACCGCATTTCGAAATTGCTTAGAACGCTTGGATTTTAACCTCGTTGATTTCTTAACACCATTAGACAATCCACTCATTAAATCTTTCTTGCAAAAAATCCTTCAACCTAAACATCAACTCGCGCAAGCACCCCGTGATCCAAAGCTTGAATTAATCTGTCCAGCGGGTAATCCAACCATTTTACATACCGCAATTGAGGCTGGTGCTGATGCAGTCTATTTTGGCTTTGCTAAACATGGTAATGCACGAAATTTTGCGGGATTAAATTTTAGTATTGAAGAAGCTGCTAACGCCGTAGAATATGTTCATCAACGACAACGAAAGATACTGGCCGCAATTAATGCTTATCCTCAAGCAAGCAATCTTAGCTATGTTCAGGAAACCATCGACACTGCCGCCACAATTGGCGTTAATGCTGTCATTCTCGCCGATATTGGTATGCTTGATTATGCTACGCAAAAACATCCACAATTAGCTCGCCATTTATCGGTACAAGCCTCTGCCTCCAGCCTCGATGCGCTTGAATTCTATGCCCGTGAATTTGGTATAAAGCGCGTTATTCTTCCACGAATTTTGAATTTCAGTCACATTAAAGACATCTGTAGCGGCGCACGTGAACTAGGTGTGGAAGTAGAAATATTTGGCTTCGGCGGATTGTGTGTAATGGCTGAAGGACGCTGTAGTTTATCCGGATATTTAACTGGCAAAGCCCCCAATATGCATGGCGTATGTTCGCCAGCCGATCAAATTAGTTATACTCAAACTAAGCAAAATATGGCGATCAAACTTAATCAATTTACAATTAATGAATTTACCCCAACCCAAACTGCATGTTACCCAACCGTGTGTAAAGGTAAATTTGCCTGCAATGACAATTCAGAACAACACGTCTTTGAACAGCCGACTAGTTTGAGTTTATTACCTAGCCTTAGCACTATTCTTGAATGTGGCGTTAGCGCGCTCAAAATCGAAGGACGTCAACGCAGCAGTGCCTATGTCCGCCAAGTGGTTAGTACTTTCCGCTATGCTCTTGATCACCTAGATGAATTACAAGCAAGCGATTTAAATCGTCTCAATCAACAACTCGAACCATTAATGGAAGGCCACCACGCCACCGAAGGAGCTTACCGTGACCACTGGAACTAAACCAACTACATTTGCCCTTGGAGCATTACTCTATCCATGGAATGCAACGCAAATTAAGCAACTCTATCAAGATGCAGCAAATTGCTCCTTAATTTCGCGAGTATATCTTGGAGAGATTGTGTGTGCCAAACGCAATCCATTATTGGCAAAATATCTCCCGATAATTGTTGATGAATTACAGGCAGCAGGAAAACAAATTATTTTTTCTACACCAATTCTGCATAATGACGAAGAAAGTCATCAATTAATGCTAAGCAATATCGAATTGGCTCGTCAATATCAGTGCCCAATTGAAATCAATGATTTAGCTGGATTAAAGCATGCAACTGGTTTAGAGATTATTATTGGACCATATATTAACACCTACAACCAAGCTAGCCTAGCTGTTTTTGCACGCAATGGAGCACAACGAATCTGCCCACCATTTGAAGTTAATCGCGGCATAATCGCTGACTTAGCCACATTTGGACTGCCACTTGAAATAAATATTTTCGGTCGCGTAGCTTTATCAATTTCATCACGCTGCTTCATTGCACATAATTTAAATATTGAGCGCGATGATTGTAAATTAGCCTGCTTCAAACACAGCGCTGGATTTAATGCTGGGAGCGAGCAACAAGAATTATTTAATCTCAATGGCATGCAAGTTCAATCAGCCAAAATCTATAATTTAATCAAAGAAATTCCAGACTTACAAAGCATTGCTGTACATAATTTCAGAATCAATCCAACACCAGAATTTAGTTTAAATCAAATCAGCGCACTAATTACAGCGCAACTAAGTTCAACACCTGATAGTTTCTTAACCGAACAACAAAATCAACTATTTGCCAATGGTTTCTATCATAATCAGGAAGGTTATAAATTCATTGAATAATACTTTTTAATAATTGATTTACACCGCTAGCGACAAAAGATAAAAGCAATTCGACAAACAGAGCATAAAAATATACACAACTAAGTTTAGTTATTTTGCCAAAACTCGGCATTGACAAATTATTTTAACCTGCACTTAGGCTAAATACGGTATAATCAAATTCTATTAACCATCAGAATAACCGCAAAATAAAATGGATATTAAAAATTATATTACCGTGGCAGGCTACGCCACACTCCGTGAAGAACTACATAATCTCGTCACCAAAGAACGTCCACATTACGTCCACTTAGTCAACTGGGCGGCGAGTAATGGCGATCGTTCGGAAAATGCTGATTATCAGTATGGCAAAAAGAAACTCCGCGAAATTGATCAGCGCATTCACCAGCTCACAAAAAAAATTGAACATGCTGAAGTTGTTGATCCAACCTCACATCAAGGTAGTGACAAAGTATTTTTTGGTGCAACTGTTAGCATTCTTCGCAATCAAGAGCAAGAACAAACCGTAACTATCGTCGGTCAAGATGAAATTAACCCAGA
>JAIETT010000014.1 GCA_019744945.1 Burkholderiales bacterium | reverse complement strand
GCCGCATTTGCCATAATTTTACCAGCCTCATCCCATTGCTCTAAACGTTGCAACTCTTCAATTTCAGCAAAATCCACTGAATATAAAATTATTTTCGCAGAATGTAATCCACCTAAGCGTTCTTTCACGCCCTGATTAATTAACCGATAATATTCCAAAGATGATTCCCAACTCATTCCACCAATTAGACCAATTGTTTGCATACTAACTCCATTAATTTAAAAACATCAGCCATAATTTAGCTAAATTCATCTAAAATGAAACTACCTATATAAATACTCAATATTTTAAATAGCTTACATGAAAAACGATCATAAGAGATTGAATAACATCGCCTAATTTATCACTTTATAGCGATAGTTTTCCCTGACCATTTTGAATTTTTCCGACTTGCAATAACCAAAGCAAATTCTTCATGATTTGCACGCGCTAGAATTTCACCAGTACTATTCCAAATAGTGCTATTTCCAGCGCAGTGCCAACCACCAGTTTCACCAGTAAAATTAGCCATAGCGACTAAAACATTATGCTTAATTGCATAGTTCTCTAGTATTTTGCAGTCTCCAGATAATCCATTTTCAGAAATCAAGACCCCAGCTAAATACACCGCAATATTATCTTTCATTAGCATTTCAATGTGCTCACTATTGGCAATATCCGCACAAATCGCTAATCCAAATTTCTGCTCATTGAGTTCTAAGGTCTGATGTTGTGTGCCACGAGCAAAAAATAGCTCTTCACTCGCATGTAAATTAAGCTTGCTATAACAGCTAATTGCTTGATGTGGACGAATAGTAAACAAGCCAATTTCTGGTTTATGCTGAGTTTTCTTTGGCGCTCCAACCAACAAAACCATTGCATATTGATTAGCCAATTCTTGTAACTGAAATAAATTCTCATCAGAAACCTCAATTGCGAGATTTTGGGCTAAATTTGGCTCATATCCAGTTAAAGATAATTCGGGAAATAATAATAACTGCACACCTTCTTGTGCCGCGGCTTTAATTAATTGGCAATGCCGTGCTAAATTCTGCTGAATATTGCCTTTAATTACACTCATTTGTGCAACGCCAAAAACTAAATCATTCATAACAACATTTTCCTTACCACGCTAATTTTGCGCTAAAACCGTATCGCATAATTTAAGCACAGCAGGTGCGATTAACTCACGTTGGGTGTGCCAATTAATAAACTTAACCTCTGATATTTCGGCTTGTGGCTGGAGCGTAGCAATTTCTTGAGCCGTAAAACAAACTAACTCAACACTATCATCCACACCATAAGCAGGTCCAATTACTGTAGTTAAATAACTAATTTCATTAACATTCAGAACCAGCCCCAACTCTTCGCTTAATTCACGAATTAATGCCTCTACTGGCGCTTCGTCAGCTTCTATTTTGCCACCTGGCAAATACCATTTTTGATTATCACGTACCCGAACTAATAAGATTTCAGCGGGTGAATTTTCTACAACTAGACATGCACAACGGATCATTCTGCTAACTCCATAATTAATTTGAATTTTGCACAAACCAATCAATTTTGGTAAAAAGCTCGTCTATAATCTCATCTGTAATAAATGGATTAATAAGAACTACACGTAACCAATTTTGACCTTTAAATTTTGGCATAGAAACGAAAAAACCACATTGACGCAACAAATAAGATTGCAATTGTTCATTTAGGAGATCACACTGATCGGCATCTGAATTCATAATCCGAAAACAAATAACATTAGTGTCTGGATTAGTTGCTAACTCTAGATATTTACGACATGCCGCCTTATCAACAAAAACATCTCTTAGCACATAGCAATGTAAAATTAATTGCTGATATCCGCTTATACCAAGCCCAAGCAATGATAACCATAATTTCAAAACTTCAGCATATTTACTTCCTTGAACCGTAATTTCACCCAAGTTTATAAAGTGCTCCTGATCTTTCATATAAGGTGCAGTAATTCTGAAATTATCAACCATTCCTGAAAAATCACGAAATAATACCATGGAACAAGTTTTGGCAACATAAAGCCATTTCTGTGGATTAAATGAAATTGAATCAGCTAACTCAATTCCATTTAGTAAGTTCTTATGTTCAACAGAAAAAATTAGCGCACCACCATAAATAGCATCAACATGAAACCATAAATTAAATCTCTTGGCTATGTTCGCGATTTCATTAAGCGGATCAATACTACCAGTGATTGTAGTACCTGCTGTTGCAACAATTGCAAAAGGTATATTACCAAGCTTAATTTGTTCATCAATTTTTAATATTAAATCATCTACACACATTTGTGCATTCTGATTTGATTTAACCTTAACTACATTTGACGAACCAATTCCCATTAACATACAAGATTTGACAACCGAAACGTGTGCAACATCTGAAGTAAAAACTACGGGCTGCTGTAATAAGCTATAAACGTTACCGTCTTTTATTTTAAGCTTATTATTTCTTGCTACAACCAACGCCTGTAAATTGGCTAATGTACCACCACTTAACATTACACCACCAGAACCACTTGGTAATCCAAATAAATTGGCAAACTGACTCATTAAGTTGTTTTCTAGTTGTGTTAATAATGGTGACATTTCTAAACTCAACATATTATTATTTAATGCTGAAGCAATATAATCACCAAGAATAGAATAAATACTTGGAATACTATCCATATGCCCTAAATAACGAGGATTAGCAGCATTCATACTAGATTTATAAATCACTTCAAGTTTATCTTTAATTTCTTGAATAGACAGCTCAGCAACTGGAATTTGAAAGAATGCTGAGTCAACATTATGAAATTCTGGCAGCGGAGAAGTCTCTACTGAGTTTGTCAAAAAATCAAATAGCTGCGCCGAAAATTGGCGAACTAAAGTATCTACTTCACTTCGATTAGTCCCGTTTGGACTAACAAAATTATTTATAATCTCTTGCTTAAGCATGCCTAACCCCACTTCAAATAAATTTATTACTTATCATAAAAGTATTATCTTTCTCAAATATAACGTTGATTTTCAATACAACTTTAAACTTTTAGACAATCTAAAATTAACTCAATAAACGAAATATACTTGATTCCAGAATGTTGATTCAAGCCGATTTGGCAACTCCGATTAAACGTAACCCCAATTTCACACTCACTAACCTGAGCCGCAAGACCTGACAAACTGCTCGCATTAAGTTCAGGAGTCGTAAAGCCTTTATCACCCGCAAAGCCACAGCATTTTATCCCCTCGGGAATAACTATCTCATACGCACACAAACGTAAAATTGCCATAAATTTGGGATTAAAACAATGTTTAGCCGTACTACAATCAATGTGCAGCGCCAGCCGTTGATAACGATGAACTAATTTACTACGCACCAAACGTTCCACCAAGAACTGATTAACATCCATAATTGGTAAATCAAATTGTTTAGCAAAGCCCGCGCAAGAACTATTGTCCATTAAAACCAACTGTGCGCCTTCGATAGCATGAGTTAATTCACGTTGCACGCGCAATTGTTGCAATTGATTCGCTGCCGAATGATACATTTGCCCACAACATAAATTCTCTACATTCGCAGGATAACTGACCGCATAGCCCATTCGCTCTAAAAGTGCTTGGAGTGGATAACTGCCATAACCATGTTCTGACGCAAAAATTCGATTTGGGCAACTTGGAATTAGCAGCACATTGCCAGGTGTATTACTCCGCGTTGAAATTAATTTAGCGGTTTGGACTTTGGGCATACTTTGCAAATAAACTGGAATTGACTTAATCCGAGCATGCAAAACTTGAGTTACGCCTTGCAGATTTTTCCGTCCAATTATGCCCGCAGCTAAATTTGCCAATTTCAATTTGCGCCGTGCCTGCGTAATTTCAAGCTCATGTTTAAGTCGATATGATTTCTGCGGCTTCAGGCTTAAAATATATGCCCCAGTGTCGATATCCACGGGACACGCCACTTGACACATGCCAGTGGTAGCACAAGTTTCAATGCCATAATAGTGGAATTTTTTTAGCCACTGCGTGCGTTGCACTCCGCTTAATTGACTAATTCGCCGCGCAACCGCATTACGTTGACGTGGCGTTAAACTCAGTTTACGCGATGGACAAACTGGCTCACAAAAACCACATTCCATACATTTATCAATTTGCGGATCCAGTGCAGGTAATTCTTTGAGGTGCTGCATATGCAAAGTATTATCACGGGTTAATTTAACCTCTGGATTCAAAATATTTTGCGGATCAAACAGCTCCTTAATTCGCCACATGATGTCCCAAGATTGTTGCCCCCACTCAAGCAACGCAAATGGAGCAATATTACGTCCGCTACCGTGTTCGGCTTTCAATGAACCATGATATTTCTCGGCAACTAGCGTGGTAAATTCATGCATAAATTGATCATACGCCTGCAATTCAGCGGCGATAGTAAAATTGGGAGTCAGTACAAAGTGAATATTCCCTGCCAACACATGTCCAAAAATAGCCGCATTCGCATAACCATAGCGCTCAAACATCGCCCGTAAATCAGCAATTAACGCGGGTAATAACTTAATTTCTACCGCAACATCTTCAATTAAGACACTCGAACCAATTGGACGTTGCCCAGCAATCGTTGGTAAAACCCCTTTACGTGCTTGCCATAACGTTGCGGCAAGTTTAGCATCTTGAGTAAAGCCAGTTTGCTGCAAAATTGAACTCCGCTGTATCACCGCTTCAACTTGAGCTAATTTAAGCTTTAACTCATCTGCGCTGGCTGCGGCTAATTCGATCATAATTGCACCGCTCGCAGCATCAACCTCTATCAAATAAGGCTGTAATTCGCGAATATGTGCCACCGAACGTAAGGAATTGGCATCCAATAATTCAATCGCCGAAATATTAAATTGTGCAATATTTAGGGTTAAATCACATAAATTCTGCAGGCTGCCATAAACTAGATTCAAGGCTTTAAATTGTTCATCGGCAACGGTATTTAATGTGACTTGTGAAACAAAAGCCAAAGTACCTTCCGAACCAATTAGTAAACGTTGAATAATTTGAATTGGATCTTCATAATCAAGAAAAGCATTTAGGCTATAACCACTGGTATTTTTAATCGCAAATTTTTTACGAATAAAGGCGCTTAATTCATGGTCATTAATTATCTGATGCCGAATATGGCGAATATTATTAATTAGCTCTTGATTATCCTGAATGAATTTAGCCACTTGCCGCGGATCACGACTATCTAAAACATCGCCATTGGCAAAAACTGCACGCAAATGCGCCAAAGTCGCATAGCTGTTTTGACTAGTTCCACAGCACATACCGCTCGAATTATTCGCCACGATTCCACCAATTTTGGCGGCGCTAATTGAACCAGGATCGGGACCAATTTTACGTTTATACGGCAACAGATAATTATTGGCTTGCGCACCAATTATACCTGGTTCAAGGCTAATTTGACTGCCCGCATCATGAATCGTATAATTTAACCAACTTGCATTCGATAACAGCACCAAAACTTGGTCAGTAACCGCCTGCCCCGACAAACTCGTACCCGCTGCCCGAAAGGTTAGTTTTGCTCCATGCAAACTCGCTAACTTAATAACCTCAATAACTTCACGCTCGCTATGCACCACGACCACCACTTTGGGTACCATGCGATACATACTCGCATCGGTTGAATACGCATAACAAAGCATTTCATCTTGAATAATTTGCTCACCAGCTAACTTAGTTTTTAATTCAATTATAAATTGTTCCATTTTATTCCATACACTCAAAATTAGTTTGTCATCTCATTGACCGCAACTAGTCATAAAATCAAAGTATAAATTATAACTTAGCTAGTCACCGCACACTAAGCTATAAAAACTTAGCCAGCGTGCTCATGCAAATTACCCTACTAATCCTATGTTTAAAATCAAGATTTTCAAATGATAGAAATTATATCTATTGCCGTTAGTTTGGAGTGCCATTATAATCACACTATCAAAAATAAATTTAAGGACGCCAAATGTATATCCAAAACCGTAAGTTAATCATCATTAGTTTATTCATCGCCAATTTAGCTTTAATTGCGCTACCGTGGTACTTTGCTGCGCTAGCAATTATCTTAGCCTTGATTAATTTATTTAAATCTTGGGATTTTCTATTTAGCTCATTGATCATCGCAACCGCCTTAATCAGCGCAATCATCGGTAGCATCATGCCACCGATTAGCTTGAATTTGCTGAACCTCAGCCAATTTGCGATCAACATTGATAATTTAGAAATGGCATTAACCATAATGTTAGTCCCATTAGGTATCAATTTACTCTTCATCGCAGCGTTTGAAACACCAGCAGCACAGACCACGAATAATTAAATTAATCTAGCCATGTCATCAAATCCAGTTTACATCTTTTGGGAGCTTAACTATGAGCGCATTATTTTTTATCCTACTACTCGTCACTTTTATTGCTATATTTAAGAAGAGATATCAAACTTCACTCAAGTTATACGGACTGTTTGTTGTGCTATGGATAGCATTTTTCATTCCGCATTTAATTAGAACTATTAACATCCAACTTTAGGAATCAAAATTATGACTAAGAAAATTTTAACGGCACTGGATTTACTGGCCTTAAGCGCAATTTGTCTAATTTCATATTTGGCGCTGATTTTACAAATCATAGATAGCGAATTGCCTTGTGCTCTTTGCGTAATGCAACGAATGGGATTTTATGCAATTAGTTTTGGTTTAATATTAAACCTTTGCCAAGAACGCAACACTAAACATTATCTGCTAATTATTTTAGCCGCATTGCTCACTTCATTTATGGGGCTAATTCAAGTTTTATTGCACATTGTTCCAGGTACTGGTGGCTATGGTGATCCAGTTTTTGGAATGCACATGTATACTTGGACATTTATATTATGTATGCTATTTATTTTTTATGCCATAATTGCTGGATTGCTTACACCTAAAACCCCAAATACCCAAAACAATGCACCGATGCCTAACTCAATCAAGATAATTAGCGGTATATTAATAATTTCACTAATTCTCAATATAATCAGTGCATTTTTTGAATGTGGTCCATACTTGTGTCCATCAGATCCTCAAAGCTATTGGTTACTTAACCTGCTCTAGGATTTTAAATCCCACTTGTAAGCAAATATTTTTATTTTCATAAAGCAAAACTTAAACTGACCATTTAGTGGTTGGATGGATCATTTAAGCAGATCAGAGCGACTACCCAAAAGAGCCAAATTAGTAGTTGGTCAGTTTAATCATGCAGATATAATTCGCCTCAGATCTTAAATTTACCAGGCTTATAATCTAATTTACTCAATAGCTTATAATCAACTAAACGCTTAACTTTAACTAGCGCATACAACGTTAACAATGCCATAAAAATTACATAAATAATTACCGAGCTACAAAACACGACGCCATGATCACTAATTGAAAATAGGTGATGAACAACTTTACCTAACACAATCGTGATTAGTGGTGCCACCCCACCAAAGAAAATAAATCCCACGCGATGACATGACGCGACCCCTAAAGTTCGGCTCACTTCAGGAAATAAGCCATAAAGTAGCCGCGGAACTAAACCCGAAACAAGACTCGCTAAAATAGCTATCGGCAAAATACTCGCTAAACCATATTGCTTATTTATAAATGCCCAACCCCAAAATAACATGCTCGGAACCACAGCCATTGTTGCTAACCAAGTAATCAACACGACATTATGAAATCTCACCAACTTATTTAAACCAAAGTTTATTAACAAACTCAATAAATTCGCCATGAAAATATAATGACTAATCAGATACAAACTATAATGCAGATGATAATACATACCATAGGGTATGAAAATCAAGAAAATAAAAACAGTTGAGCCAGTTAGACCAGAAATTATTATCGCCAATTTACTTTGTAATGGAAACCTCGTATAGATTTGATAATACATTTGAGGACGCTTAGCTGGTTGCACGGATTTAAGGCTAAAAATTACCGCCAAACGTATAACATACGCAATTAAAGTAAAGACTACCCCCACGACAAACGGTATCCGCCACGCAAATTGTTCCATTTGCTGCGCTGAAAATAAGACATTAGTCAACCTATAGATAGAAACCCCCAGCAATTGCCCTAACTCAATCCCAGCCATAATTCCAAACAAAGCTAGATCAATTTTATGCGCAAGTTTATCATTCAAATAATTGAGTTCCATTTGTATAAATGCGCCACTTGCCAAGCCTTGCATCACACGAATCAATGCAATTGCGAACAGGCTATGCAACCATGCAAAACCACTATTCGCTGAAATCAATGCAAAGTAAAGATTCGCTAACACCAACATTAAACTAATTAATGAAAGACTCCAGGCTAAGTGACAACGCTTCGCGAGCAGACTATAAATTTTCATGCCAATAGGATTAACTAAATAACCGACGATAAAAATGGTAAAAATTAGACTAAAGGATAATTCACTCGCATGGTGATCTTGCAGAACATTCTGAATAATAAAAATAGATAGAAAACCAAAAATAATAAAATCATAGAAGTCTAACATGCTCCCCAATGAAGCAATAAAAATGACTTTGCGCTCATCTCGCGTGAGACCAAGCTGAAACAGCCGCATGATATTTCTAACTATCATCTAATCCACTCAATTCCAGAACGAGTTAAATGGTTATTGATAAATCTGCTCTTAAGCACAATTAAATGACTCTTGAATTAATTTAAGCCAACTCTCGTGGTTTAAATCGCAAACTAACTGCGGCGCATATTGGCGTGTATTTTTACCAATCCCAATTACGTTAATTCCACAAGCTTGGGCGGCCATAATTCCCGAACGACTATCTTCAAAACTTAAGCACTCGCTCGGTAAAAGTTGATGAAATTCAAGTGCATTTAGATATAACTGCGGATGAGGTTTGCCGAATTCGACGCTATCACGACTAAAAATCTGGCTACAGCCCTCCAAAATCCCCAATTGTTGCAAACTATGGCGTACAATCGGCGCAGTTGAATTGGATACTACCGCTTGCGTCAAGCCCAATTTGGCAAAATGATTAAATAACTCCAGCGATTGTTTAATTTGTTGTTGCGGGCTAATTCGCGCTAACGCGTACTCAATCGCTAATTGCTCCCAGCGCGCAAATAGCGCTTGATTATCTAAACTCAGCGCTTGCCCGATCATTAACTCAAACACCGCCGAGTTCTCTAAGCCTGCTGGAATTACCTCAAGCGCACTCACAAAACCCAATTCACGAGTCGCAAAAAATGCCGCCTGTTCATGAATTAATTCACTATCAACCAGCGTTCCATCTAAATCCCAAAATATCGCTTTAATTACGGGTCTCATCTTAAACTTTCTCAATTAATTATTTGCTTACTCCAGCCCAGATTTTAGCATGTTAAA
>JAIETT010000022.1 GCA_019744945.1 Burkholderiales bacterium | reverse complement strand
ACTTTTATTTCGGGAGATTTATCAACAATTAGAATTCAGGTGGTGCATTTTAACATCGGGCGTAACACCATAGTTTGGTTCAATTAGCAGATAAGTTTAACTGGACTAAAATCGATGAGCTGTGCAGTACAAAGTTTTGCAAAGATAACGGGCGAACTGCATTGCCTAGCAGAATGGTGGTTGGCTTGCTGCTACTCAAACAGATGAATGATTTATCTGATGAAGAAGTCTGTGCTAAGTTTATCGAGAATCCTTACTTTCAATATTTTTGTGGCAATACGTATTTTGAACATAAGATTGGTTTAACTAGTGAAAGCCTGACCAATTGGCGTAAACGCCTCGGCAATGAAATATTTCAGCAAATTTTAATTGAAACAATAATTTTAGGTTTAGCAGAGGAAGTAATTAGCCCAAAGGAGCTTAGCGAAGTAATTTCAGACACCACGGCACAGGAAAAGAATATCACCTATCCAACTGATGGTAAATTACTTTGCAAAGCTCTAGAACAAGTTGTTGAGCTTGGTTTAGCCTGTGGTGTCAAGTTTCGTCAAACTTACAAGCGCACGGCTCCGAGACTAAGAAACAATGCAGCGCGGTTATCACATGCCAGAAAGCCAGCGCAAGCCAAACGAGAAACTAAGCACCTGCGTACCTTGCTTGGTCGGGTGATACGTGAGTCAGAGCGCCAGCTTGAAAACCTAAAAAATGCACCACAAAAGCTGCTCCAACAATTTAAAGACAAAGTAGTAATCGCGAAACAAGTCTTTGAGCAGAAGCGTGATAGCAAAAATAAAATTTACTCAATGCATGAACCAGAGGTTAGCTGTATTGCTAAGGGCAAAGCACATAAGAAATATGAGTTTGGCAGTAAGGTTGGAATTGTAAGCACTATTGAGAATAGCTTTATTCTGGCAGTAGATTCATTTAGCGGTAATCCCTATGATGGCAAAACTTTAGGTTCCCTATTAATTCAAGCAGAACTAAACACAGGAAAGAAGATTATTACAGTAGTTTTAGATAAAGGTTATCGCGGATGCAAAAAAGCGCATCCAGAAATAAAGGTAATGCTCTCAGGTGACAGAAACTTAAGCCCCTCAGAGAAAAAGAAACTTAAACAACGAAGTAAGATTGAACCAACCATTGGGCTAATGAAATCCAAATGTCGGCTGAATTTGAATCGTTTAAAAGGTAGTCTTGGTGATAAATTGAACGCTACCTTGGCAGCTATTGCCTATAACCTAAGAATGATCCTAAGGGTTATTTTTTACTTTATTATTTATTGCTTATTTCTACAAAATACCCAGAAAAAATACCAGCTAGAAAAATTCAGCTGGTAAATATTGGGGGTTATTTAGCATCGACTAATTACTCCTCGTGGATAACCTCTGGCTTGTAAAGCATTGCTCAGTGCTTTAACGACTAGCCAACGGTCAATCTTGTTACTGGTTGCATAACCAATTACTTTATTTGAATATAAATCAATCACCGTTGCTAAATATAGCCAGCCATCATCCGTAGCAATATATAGCTAGCCTACAAACAACTGAGCAACTAATTGTTTTGCTAATTCTAAAAGTCCAAGTTTGGGTTTTATAATCTTTTCTGCCATGCTTGATATTTTTACAGTCTATTTACCGTTTTTAATTTGATACTGTTAGATTAAATCCAAATGTTTACGGTTATATTGTGGTAGTGCGCCTTATTTCCATTATAATTTTCATAATCAAAACCACGATCTATTACTTCACGAGTATGGTGGATTGACTGATTTTTAGTGATTTAGCAATTTTAGGTAATTGCTTTACCATACTTAAATTATCCATAAAACGACTAAACGGTACTTTCAAAGGTATTTCTAATCGAATGCATTTTTCCAATGTTAGTCTTTTTGTTATAGTGCCTCACAAAATTCAACCAATAGTTTAATCAACTTCTTTGCATTTCATACTTGAATTAAGGTTGTTGGTGGTATTGAATTTAAAAGTAATAAGGGAGCTATCTTAATTTTGAATTAAGTGTAAGGTGCGAGTGTAGTTAAATGGATACATATTTATAACATTCAATGTGGTTACGATGTCCTTTTTTTAGGACGTAGCTTCTTTGTGATGTTTACGGCTATTTATTGTATGATTAATTTATGGCTAAATTAAATTCCGCAGATTGTCATTTTCGCCAGCGTAACGTTATTAAAAAGTAAATTCTAGTAATCTCATTTAGCGAGGGATTAATATATGAGCTTTATATCTTTTTGATATGTATGTGATTTTTGCGCAACCTGGATGATGATTGAATTTTTTATCAACATCCTGATACGGTATTATTTAAAATTTAATTAATCTATCTCATCATGGTTTAATGTTTAACTGGAATCTTGTCAAGTGCTTATTTACTCTTGGTTTGTCCTTTTAAAAGGACGCAGTGTTGTTTGCAGGTTCTTTAAAATATATCATGCAAGCTATATGTGATGCTTTCGTCAGTATATATAAAACTCAGGTGCAAATTCCAATTTATCTAATTCTTTTGGCTCTAGATATTTATATTAGCATGCTATGTGTGTTTGCGTAATGTTTAAACAAAATATTTAACTTTTTAATCAGTAAGGGGTATAGGAAACTATCATGAAAAATTCAATCAAATATTTAGCCTACTTTGTAGTTACGCTTGGCGTAACTGCTTGTGGTGGAAGCGGTAGCGGTGGTTCGTCTTCTGGTGGTGGCGGAAATACTCCGCCAGTGCCAAGTACTTATGCTACGTCAATAAACATGGGTAATATTGCTACAATTCCATTGGGTAATGGCTCTTCCGGTAAATCAACGGTTACGTTGACAAATAACTTAACGGATAATGTTATATTAACTGAAGCAACTTATACACTGGTTCAAAACGGTGTTACTTCTGCAGCGAAGTCAGCTAGTGCAGTAGGTAGCTTGATTGATGTTAGTCAATGTAGTAAAATCGCAGCGAGAGGTGGTTGTAGTATTGGGATTAATCCTCCTAATGAAACTTCGCAGGCGCAATATGTTGTGAGTATGAAATATGTTGATTTGACCACTGCTAAAACTTATTTAGCGACGAATGTGATCGGGTTTTCTGCTGAGATACCACAGTCAGATACTGGAGTTAGATATTCTTCACTAAATAATAATTTGTATAATGAGCCAGGTGGCAGTACAACTTTAACTATTCCATTCCAGTTAACCAAAACTTTTACTAGTTTAACGGCAAGTAGCAATAACTCTAATCCTGTATTTGCTCCAACAATTAGTTGTCCAGGTAATAGTTATACGGCTGGGACATTATGTAATCTGTATGTTAAAGTTTCTAATACAGGAACTAATCCAATAGTGGCTGGTGGTGTATCGGTGAGCGGTGAAACTTCTCAGGTAGTAAAAACTAAACAATCTCTATCTAAGAAGCAAACTAAGTCATTGACCGCGGCATTGCAAGGTACTACGGGTTATCTTTTTGGGGTTCCAATTACCGTTTCGCAAAATGCAACGGGTAATTTGGTTACTTCGGCAATCAATGTCGTCGTAGATCCTGCTAATGGTACGGCTCCAGAGACTGTGACGCTCTTAAATAACGGAACGGCTACGATAAGTAATATTTCGATTGCTGGAGCTACTCCAGTAACAATTGCGAGCAATGCTTGTTCGAGCTTAGCTGTGGGTATCTCTTGTACCTTTAACGTGAATGTTAATTCTGCTACTAGTGGACAATCAACGGTAAGTGTGTCATATAGCAATGGTGCGGCAAGTGGCAATACAACTGGCTTGTTAACTTTCAATGTGATTTATATTTCAGCAACCTCAACGCCAGGTTTAAGCATGACTTCTGGACAGGGTAATTTGAATAACGTGCCAATCAACACTAGCCAATTCTATAATATATTGGTGAATAATACTGGTGCAGTTACGTTGAATAATTTGCGTTTTACTAATCCTAGTTTGCAAAATGCATTCTTTAGTTGGGGTGCTGGCTCGTGTAATACGACTGGAACTCAATCTTTGAATGCTGGTGAATCTTGTACTCTATCATTACTTTATGCTCCAACCGCGGTTGGTAGTGGAACTTTAAATATTAACGCTGCGGGTAATTGGCAAGACCAAGATGGTAATCCTCAAACTTATGCCGCTAACCTTGGTTTGGCATATAGTTCAATTACTGGTGACGCCTTCTTGTATGTAACGCCAAATTATGTTTCATTTGCAATTCGTGCCGATGGACAAGACACCGCGACGCAAACCTTTAATGTGGTGAATGCTGGCCTTCAAGCAACTACCTTAAATGTAATTTCAACTGCACCTGGTGTAACTGCCTTTAGTAATCTTGGAACTGGAACTTGTTCTGTGGCTCAATCACTAGCGGTAAATGAGTCATGTACTATAAATACTAAGTATGGGACAACTACCACTACAATGACTAATGTTGAAAGTCAAATTAATATTGGCTATAAACCAAATGGTAATTACACCAATGATGTGTTTGCTTTTGCTAATTTAGTCTTTAATAGTTCTCCAGCTGCGTTTGTCGAAGTAACTGATGTAACACTAAATGGGGCTACGGGAAGCTATCCTACTTATGCATATGTTAATACGCCAACTACTCCATTAGATGTTGTGGTAACTTATACCAACAATGGAACTGCCACTGCAGCTAACTTCAATGTTGCATTGAATAATTTGCCAGTTGGTTATAAATCAGGTACAAGTACTTGCGGTATTGGTTCAAGCGTTGCCTCACTTGCTGCTACTGGTAGCTGTACCGTTTCATTTTCTGCTGTAGATCAAGCTGGACTTTATAATCCATATAATTTATCAGGGACAGGTCTTAGCTTCAATATCCCAGGTTTTAGTTATACGGATACATCTACAGGTTTGAATACTATGCAATTCCCTACGTGGACAGCTGCAAATAGCGTTTCTGTAACTACCAGCTTATTTGCGACGGTTACTACAAACGCGCCTAGTTCGACAACTGCTACTAGTGGTGGAACTACGGCAATGGTGTTTACTGGTGATGTGAATGGTACAATTATTACGATACCAGCTACTCAGTTGATTGGATTTACCGTAGCTTCACCAACTTGTACGATTACTGGTGGAACTTGTAGTATTGCAATTGTTACTCCAGCAAATTTCCCAACAGGTACGAATTATTTTAGTTACTATGTAACTCCAACTGGTTTAACGCCAGCTGCGACAAATAGTATTATTCAGCAAGCTAGCTTTACATTAACGAATCCATAACTCGTCTGTAAATCTAAAATTTAGTTAGTGTCTCAGCGGCGTCAATTGGCTTCGCTGAGCTCTGTCCTCTCATAGTCTGTAACTGTGGCGTAGACAAGATTTTAATGTCGATTTGAATTTTTCAATTTAATGTGCTTGGCGATGAAATACTCAAGAGCAAGATAAAGATTTAATTCGAGATTTAAATTACTATTCATAATGTTCTACAGCTTTTTTGAACTGAGTAGCTGTTGATATAATGGTAAAAGATGTTGATTAAGATTGGTAGAATGCTGGTCAGCCATGAAAGGCATTAATGTATAGAAGTTAAAATAATTACTTCTGGTGTTTTGGATAAAGAGAGATGTTGCAAGAAGTAAAATTATTATATGACAGTAGATCTAATTATAGCGTCTTTCAAACAATCAAGTTACTCGGTACAAAGAATGAAGAGCTTAATATTTTAAAAAGTAATAATTTTAGCTTGAGTGTGTGGCTGATGTTATGTAAGGTCAGTCATAAATTTTCGCAAGTAAGCCTATTGGTCGGTGTTCTGTTGGTGCTTGGTTTAAATGGCTGTAGCTTGGGCAATCAAGATAACTCGTCACATCAAGTAAACAGCAACGAGCATATAACTCAAGATATAAAGATTGATGCAATTACGACGATACCTTATAACAACAATAGTCGCGCGAGTGAGTATATTACAATATCGGTTCACAATCAATTAAATCAGCAGGTTAAACTTCAGAGTGTTGAAGTTGAACTAAATAATAATCGTGATACACTGCCAGTTAAAAATAGCTATTTAGATGCTCAAAATTGCACTGAGTTGTTAGCAAATTCCAATTGCAAATTAAAGATAATGACGAAAATACTTAAAGACAGCAGTTATTTATTGCATTTAAACTATACAGATGATAATAATAAAACCTATCAAGTGAGCCAAGTAATTAAGGGTAGCACGAGTCTTTTAAAACAGGATGGGTTTATTTATGATAGAAATGCTCCGAAAATAATTTCAGCCAAGTCAAGTTTAAATGTAGCCTTCCGTGTAGTTAATCCAAGTAGTCGGCTCGAGGTGCTTTTGAATGATCAGGAACAACCCGTTAACTGTTTTGGGACGCTCGATGAAAGTAATCTTTTGTGTAGTGTGACGCTTAAAGCGAGTGATTTAAATCATGATGCTGAGAATAAGTTTGAACTGGCAAGTTATGATGTAAATAGTCGTTTAATTAGCTACACTACGCTGAATGTAGCATATAATGCTAAAGCTAATATTATTACTTCAGGTATTAATGTAGTGGTTGATCCAGATGATGGCAACCATCCCCAGCAAATTTTTCTCTATAATAACGGTGCAGCTAGTGCACAAAAAATCCAGATAACTGCAGCAACTCCAATTAGTATCCAAAATAATACCTGTGGAGAATCTCTCGCGGCAGCTGCCAGTTGTTCGTTTCAAATTAATGTGAGTGAGTCACGACCGAGTGGTCAATCCAATGCGGTGATTGTTTATAATGATGGTGCTGCACTGCAAGCGGTTTATTTTAATGTAATTTATATCAGCCCATCATCCTCACCTGCGTTAAGTTTGATCGGTAGCGGTATCTTTACGAAAAAACTCATTAATACTTCTCCTGCATATTATATTATTACGCTATTAAATAGCGGAACGGCAGCTTTAACTAATCTTCAAATGAGTAATCTTTTCCCGACTTCGATTTATAGTGGTGCAAGCGGTACAACTTGTGTGAGTGGACAAAATTTAGCGATAGGCGCAAGCTGTGTAGTCGTGCTTAGTTATAGTCCATCAGTAGTTGACGTGGGTGGAAGTTTTAATTTTATTCCTAAACTTTCATACACCAGTTCATCGGGGAGTGAGTTAAGTTATGCCAATTCAAGTTTAGCTATTCCTTATTCGGCAATAGCTTCAGCGGTGGGGCCAAATTTTGTTACGACTGGAGATTTTGGGATGGTGCTCAAGGATTATGGTTCTAATGCTTGGACTGCTACGGTAAACAGCCCATTTAAAACTGCGACTACCAATAGCTTGGGCATTGTTAGAAATAGCAATGATTACGCCATGTCAATGAGCGATGGCACGGTCATGTATAGTAAAAGTAATGGATTGTTTTGGAAAAGCGCAAATAACACTAATTTATTATCAAACGCGAAATGTCACATTCGTTTTGATGGCAACTATTATTATACTTGTGGTATTCAAACTGGCGCAGGATCTGGTGTTTGCGCCACGGACACTCGTGGCTGCGTAGTAAGAAGTTCAGGTAGTGATCTTGCCACTGCTACTTGGGCTGGAGTCTATGAGCCCAGCCAAAATGTTGCGGTAAATGATTTTTATTATTTTAATAACACAGGTTATACTGCTTACGTCGCATCGCTAGCTAGTACAACTAGTAATAGTGGTCTTGCAACGTCTAGTAATGGAACTTCGTTTACAACGCGTAGCAGCGCATTTACAACTGCGGCGTATAACAATATTGATGCCGTGGTCTTAAATACGACTAATAATAGCTTAACTGCATATAGTTATGCGGCTGGATATAGCACTAGTGCTAATATGACAAATCTTGCTACGTGGACTCCAAATATCACGAATCGTCCGGTTGCTTCTAATACCAATAATTTTATCTCGAGTGCTATCTGGAGTAATGGAGTTTATGTACTAACCTCCGCCTACACGGCAGCAGGTGGGAAGATTTTCACCGCAGCAAGCGCAACTGGTGCTTATACGAGTATCTATAGCGACAGTAACCCAATGAATGAAGCCAGCTATGGAAATGGCGTTTATTTAGCGGTTGGTAATACAGGAAAAATTCGCACTTCAATTAACTCTAGCGCTAGCAGCTGGACGTTGCAGAGTGATTTTGTCGTTGGACAAGCGACCACCCCAAATCTAATGTCCGCTTCATATGAGAGCATTAATGGTGATTTTTGGATCACTGGAGTCAGTGCGCTGGCTAAGTCAAGTAATCCATCCACGCCATCTACCACCCCGTGGGTTACACCAGCAATTGTTAGTTTGGCAAAAACTGGTAATCTTTATTTGGCAGTGGATAATCAAGGCTTTATTTACAGTTCCAGTGATTTAATTAATTGGACTACTCAAGTTAATCCAAGCGGTCAAATTTTAAATAAAATTTATTGTTCTGGCAGTTTATGCTATGCCGTAGGTAATAATGGTACGTTGATGAAAAGTAACGATGGTCTAAATTGGAGTGTGCTAACTAGTAATACCAGTGCTAATTTATACTCGATTACCTGTCAAAGTCAAAATACTGGCTGTGTTGCCGTTGGAGGTTATGGAAGTGCCAGCTCGGGAACCGTTATTTATAGCAATAATTATCTTAATTGGACATTAGCCACTAGTGTGCTAGCTACCACAGAATTAAACGACGTGATTTTCTTTAATAATCAATACTTTGCAATTGGTAATGGGGGGGTAATAGTTAGCTCACCAAATGGGATTAATTGGGTATCCGTGCCTCAAACTCTCACGGCAGTTAACTTAAACTCAATTGCTTGCAATGAAGCTTTGTGTATGCTCGTAGGTAACGCTGGGATTGTTTTGACTACAAGCACAGGCTGGGCTTGGGCGGCTCCGGCGAGTGGTAGTGGGACAACTTCAGATCTAATGGCGATAGCTTATAACGGTAGTTACTTTCAATTTGTTGGCAAAGGAAATGTTAGTAGTTATTATAATGCTACTACCCTAGCTCGTGGAGCGATGACAAATGTTACGACCAGTAGTCCAACGAATAATCTGTTAGCCATCATCCCAGAATGAAATTATGTCCTAAGTGCTTGTCTTCTGCTACAATGGAAGACTGTTTTTTAGCACGCCTCATGACATTGGTGAAATAGATTAGTTTAGCCCCATTTAACTTAAAATTAATAGGTAATTAAGATGGAATTTGATCTAGAACGTAAGGATAAGCTGGCGCGCCTAGCCAGTGTTGCGCCGTTATTAGCGGGTAAATGGGTGGATAAAACTGAAATAGTTAAACTCCTGCAGTTGCTAATTCACTCGGGTGATCGGGTGTGCTTGGAGGGGAATAATCAAAAACAAGCCCAGTTTCTCGCCCGTTCATTAGCTCAAGTTGATCCAAGCGTGGTGAATAATCTGCATATCGTGCAATCGGCATTAAGTTTACCTGAACATATCAGTG
>JAIETT010000294.1 GCA_019744945.1 Burkholderiales bacterium | reverse complement strand
CATCGTACAGTACCTTTAATTTAAAATTAATTTATTTTAGTAGTAATCTAAAAATTAACACCACTCTTAAAAACGTTGGGTATAGCCATGACAATATGGCAAACTACCTTTATGATTGTAATAATCACGATGATAATCCTCAGCTATCCAAAAGACCTCCATTGGGCGAATTTGTGTGGCTATCTTATAACCTTTAGCACTCAGCAAATTAATAACCTGTTCGGCAATGTGTTTTTGCTCGTTACTATAATAAAAAATTGCACTTAAATATTGTTTGCCCAAATCTGGACCTTGTCCATCAGTTTGTTCTGGATCATGAATCTCAAAAAATCGTTTTAAAACTGTCTCGAGGTCAATTTTTTTACGATCAAAAATCACCCGCACCACTTCCAAATGACCTGTATTTTGACTACAAACTTCCTTATAACTAGGATTTTTAAGCTGACCACCGCAATAGCCAACCTGTGTCAGAACAACGCCAGCTAATTTTTGCAAATAGTATTCAACACCCCAAAAACAACCCGCAGCCAAAATTACTTCCTCAGTTTCAAGGACGGTAGTATCAGTTACAAAATCCAACGCAGCTGAATTAACACAATGCCGGGTATTTAACTTGGTATATTGCTCACCATGAAAAACATGTCCAAGATGCCCCAAGCAATTACTACAAATAATTTCGGTTCGTCGCGCATCGGCATCAGGAACTTGCTTGACAGAACCTTCGATTTCGGCATCAAAGCTTGGCCAACCACAGCTGGACTGAAATTTATTCGTTGCGCGAAATAACGCTCGACCACAATTACGACATAAATAACTGCCCTCAATCTCAGTCTCGGTATATTCTCCACTAAATGGAGCTTCAGTTGCTTGATTAAGAATAATAGATCTTTGTAAATCAGTTAAACTGGCTGATTTTA
Organism: Burkholderiales bacterium; assembly: GCA_019744945.1. Classification (GTDB taxonomy): domain Bacteria; phylum Pseudomonadota; class Gammaproteobacteria; order Burkholderiales; family UBA11063; genus Aquella. The sequence continues at coordinate 8,545 of JAIETT010000294.1, read as the reverse complement.
GCATGGTACGCTCCTTAAATTGATGATACAAATATTATGCCGTAATCGACTAAAGCTTACGCCATTTTATCTTTAATTAAATTTAAATCTATGACGAACAACTTAATACAATCTGTGCTGAACTTTTTGGCGCAACTTGATAATAAGCATTAAATTCTGCTAGCTCCACAAAGGGTTGGCTTAACGCATTAAATAAACGCTCAATTTCTTGATAATTACCTTGCTGAGCACGTTCAATTGCAAACTGTAATAAATGATTGCGTAAAATTAAAGCTGGATTGGTTGCTAACATCTGTTCTTGACGCCTCTCAGGGGTTAATTCTGTGATTTGATAACGTTCATTTAATTTACCAAACCAAAGTTCAAGCGCTAAACTCGGATAGTCTAAACTTAATTGCTGTTGGCCAACTTCCCCATAACTCAACCGACGCCAAAAATAAGTCCAGTCAATTTTCTCAGCTTGCATGATCTGCAATAATTCATCTAAAAAAGACATATCCGCTACACCAAATTGGCTCAAGCCCAATTTAGCTCCCATTAGTTGAATATATTTTTGATTATAATATTCGGCATATTTAGCTAAAACCGACTCTAATTGATCGCTCGCAACATTCAGCGCAGCCAAAGCTTCCGCCAAGCGATAAAGGTTCCACCAGCCGATATTAGGTTGATTGGCATAAATATAGCGCCCCTCACTATCCGAATGATTGAATATTTGACTAGGATTATAGTGATCCATGAACGCAAACGGACCATAATCTAAAGTTAAACCTAAAATAGACATATTATCGGTATTCATTACGCCATGCACAAATCCAAGGCTTTGCCAGTGCGCAATCATTTCTGCGCTTAACTGCACCACCCGCTCCAAAAAAACTAAAGCATAATTAGGGTTAGACAATTCAATATCTTGAAAATAATTCTGACACACGAATTTAACTAACCGCTCCAACTCGCCAATTTTTCCATGTTTAGCAAAATACTCAAAATTACCAAAACGAATAAAGCTGGGCGCCACTCGCAAAACTACCGCAGCGGTCTCAACTTGCTCACGATAAACCTCGTCTTGCGAACCAAGTAATGCCAAGGCTTGTGTAGTTGGCACCAATAAATGCTGCATAGCATGTGAAGCTAAATACTCACGGATACTTGAGCGCAACACCGCGCGACCATCACCCATTCGTGAATATGGCGTTTTACCCGCACCTTTTAACTGCAATTCCCAAGTTTCACCCGCATATTCATGTTCTGCAATTAAGAGCGCTCTTCCATCACCTAATCGAGGAACAGCATGGCCAAATTGATGTCCCATATACACCGCAGCCAATGCAGGATAATCTGAAATCAACGCCTGTCCACTTAATAAGTCACAGAGATTTTGCTCTGAGAGATGATCCAAACCAAGTGTCGCTAATAGCTCAGAATTTAAATGCACCAATTTAGGTCTTTGAGTTAACGGAGTGGGTTTGACTTGACTAGAAAACTCCAAGCCCAACTCTGCAAAGCGCGGATTTAGATTAAACATCACAAGCCATTTGCTGCAAAATAACTAATGGAATATGATGTAACACATCAATACTGGTTGACTTTAAATAAATTTTTGGCGCCATATTTGCATTAAAAGCTTGTAACCAACGTAGCGTACATAAACACCATTTATCCCCAGGTTTTAAACCAGGAAAATATTCAGTCGCAGTGCTTAAATCATTACCTTGCGACTTGCTATAGTATAAAAACTCATTATCGACCTTAATACATACATGATGCATTCCAGCATCACCCTCATATGTTCCACAAAATCCATCACGCATCCAACCAGTAATCGGCTCAAAGCAACAAGCTTCAAGCGGTTCACCCAAAATATTTAATTGCATAGTTCTAAGCTCCAAAAAATGGCTGATTAAAATTTAAGTGCATTTTATTCTCCATACAATATCACAGTAATTCAATCAACTATTGTATCAGAAGATTCTTGCTGTACCATCTATTTATGCTTAGACAATTCAATTAATATCGGATCAGACTGCAATGCGCCACTAATATATTCAAATGCCCGCGGATAATGAGTGATTGCAAGCAACGCTATTTCTTTATCCGCTCGCATAGCTTCGCTCAAAAATTCTAATCCACGTCCATTTAGCGCAACAACGGCCAAAGCAAAGCTTTTATTCGCTTTTAGCTGCTCGCTCGCATACTCTAGTGTATAAATATTCTCACTCACACATTGCAACACAAACTCTGGATTAGAGCGTAATTCATCACTGGCATACTCTAGCGCCCAGCGATGATTCTTCACCGCTGCTAAAACTACTTCTGGATCAGACTTTAATTCATCACTAACATATTTTAAAATTACCCCATCAAATTTTATTGCCGCCAGAACTAATTCTTTATCGGCTTTCAACTCGTCACTGGCATATTCAAATGCCCAACGATGCTGTTTAACCGCAGTTAGCACGACTTCTTTATCAGCGCGCAATTCAGAGCTAACATATTCTAGTGCTCGACCAGCTCGTTCTAACACTTTCAAAACGAAGCTCCGATTCGATTTTAATTCATCTTTAGCAAAGCGAAATGCATAGGCACTATGCTTTACAATGCTTAAAACAAAATCATTATCTGACCTAAGATTATAACTAGCAAACACAAATGCTCCACCGCGTTGTTTTACTGCAGCAACGACAATCTCACGATCATTTTTTAATTCGTCACTAACAAACTCTAATGCCATACCATCGCGTTTAATCGCGGTTAAGACAAATTCACGATCTGCACGTAATTCTTGGCTGGCAAAATACAAAGCATCTGGATGCTCCTTAATTATTTCCAGCATAAACTTTCTATCACTCATCAGATTATCATTAACAAAACTCCAGGCGAGCATGTTTTGCTTAATTGCAGCTAGCACAACCTCTTTATCTAGTTTTAAATTTTCACTGGCATAATAAAGCACGCCACCACGCTGTTTAACCGCGGCTAACACAACTTCTTTATCCGCACGTAACTCTAAGCTAGCAGATTTAAGAGCCCAACCATCTTGTTCTACCGCAATTAACAAACTAGCTTTATCACTAAATAAATCTGTAGCTATCACCTCATCTGAGTTCAGTTTAGAATTAAATTCAATCATCTCGAGTTCCTATAAAAACCAGCTAAACGCGGGCGAAAGTACCAATTATTTTCTGGAGTGAGCCAGTAACTTATCTAATGCATTAGCAAAATTAGCCTTATCTTGCAAATTATACGCGCCTGCTCCGCCTGAAATTTGTTGATTATCACGTAAATGACTCATTAAATCCCGCACCGCAAGCTGTTGCTGAATATTATGTGTCGTATATAATTTCCCACGCGGATTTAGCGCCTGAGCGCCTTTAGCAATTGCATCACTCGCCAATGGAATATCCGAGGTAACAACTAGATCACCCGCCACTAACAAGCGCACAATTTCATTATCCGCCTCATCAAAACCTTTGGAAACTTGAAGTAAGCGAATCAAGGGTGACTGAGGAATTTGTAAGGCTTGATTTGCAACCAAAATTAACTCAATTGAAAAGCGAGTTCCTGCTTTATATAAAATTTCACGCACTGGTTTAGGGCACGCATCAGCGTCAATAAAAATTCGCATTACTTTATTCTTTCTATTTAATCATTCAGCATCTAACATCCCAATATAGTACCAACGTCCATTTTCCTGACGAAATTCACTAATTTCATGCAAGCGCTGTTTTTTATTCTGCATGCGATACTCAGCACAAAATTCAACTACCGCATGAAATTCAGAAAGTTTATAATGTTGTAACACATTCAACTTAAGCCACTTCACACTAAGCGCCCATTCTTCAGCATCTTTGGCATCAAAACCCAGTAAAGCTCGTTCACGCATCGTTGCTTGAATATATTCAATCCTAGCTTGACTATACGCTACATAGCGTGAACGCATTAGTTCTTCAGCCGTTGCGGGATATTCACCAGCTTCAAGAAACCTCCCACAACAGTTCTGATAATTTTGCTTGCTTCCGCAATTACAATTTTTCAAGCCATGCTCCAGATTAAAAACAAAAGATAGAGTTAAACCCAAGACCAGCAGCACAAATCTAACTGCTCAACTGCTCAGACAAAACCCTTATAATGCAGGCAATAACGAATTGGCACTCGATAAATTTTTTACATAACCAACCAATAAATTAATCACGGCAGGATATTTTTTCAATGTAACCTCACGATGAATTTTCGCTTGTTGTAACGCCGCTTGTTGACCAACGCTAAAAGCGGGCTGACTCAAATCGCCAATAGTTAACACCGCCTTTTTATTACGTTCAATACAACTACTAACCACACTGGACTCCTCTACCGCATACTGCTCTTGGCAAGCTAAGGTTATCGCCGCAGCTTTGAGCGAAACAATCACACTATCATCAGCCTGTGCCTCGCTTAAATCAGGGTCAGTATTTACCGAACCATGAACTATTTGCGCCAAAATATCTTGTGCCATACCCGGTGCATCCGCCCAAACATTCATTGTCAATAGACAGCTAATAATTATCAATATTTTTTTCATAACTCCACCTTACTAATTTATTTTTTATTCTACAGATTCAAAACCGATCTAAAATATTTAGCCTAATCTGTTTAAAACCTAAAACGAAAAAAATTTAAACTTCAAAAGAACAAATCAAATTAAATCATGCCACAAATTTATGCTATGGTTATGACTTATTCTTAATTAAGTGATCTAACTATGCGCTTCCTCAATTTAGACAACTATCGAAATAAAACTTATCGTTATGTGGTTTTAACCTGTATTTTATCATATGTCTTAATTGGAAACATCCTCACACCATTGCTAAATTATCACGCCATAATGCTACCGAGTAACAATCCAAATTTTTATAACTATGCCAGCTTAGCTAATATTATCCCAAGCCTACCTTTTATGCTTTCAATATTGATTAGTTATCTGATCAATAATTGGCGCTACAAATCAATTTTATGGTTAACTTTTGCTGGGGTAATTACGCTTTCATTTATTATGCTATTCTTTCCATTAGCTAATTTTTACTGGTTATGTGCTTATGTCTTAACTTGCAGCATTTTATTTCGCGGTTTATATTTTTCGTTGGATAAACAACTAACTACTATTTTGGCAGATAAAGTCCGTGATTTTCAAAGTGACTTAGTGATCTGGGGTGGAATTCTTGGCGCAATTGATATCAAGCTCTCTGGCTATCTTTATCAAAATTATCAAGTTCGCGGGATTGCAGCAGGATTTATGCTCGGCTGTGTTCTATTATGGTGGTGTGCACGCCAAATCCCACCTGTTAGTCAACTCGAAGAAACAGCATTCAGTAAAAAACTACATTTGCCATTAACTCAAGTTATCCAGCGACTCTGGCAACATCCGCAATTAGTCAGCTTATTATTTATTATTCTCTTACTCATGCTGGCAAATAGCCCATATTATATTTTGATTACCACTAAAATCCATCACGATCATATCAGCCTAAGCTATTATACCACGCTTAACTCACTTGCCATGTTTGTGGGAATTATTGGCGCGCTTCTCTATAAAACTAAATTGTTCAGCCAGCTTTCCGCCAAAAATACTTTAATAATCCTTGTCTTCTTGTATGGGCTAACTTTACTTGGTCTAAGCCTAAGCGTTAATTTTTATCAATTTGGACTAATCTATATCTTGGGGAATTTACTTAGCGGAGTTTTAGCGATTCATATTCTTACGCTAGTGTTACGACAAATTAGCCTAAGTTCAGACTTAAGCGCAATTTCACCGCTAATTAATGGAATCCTCGCGAGTTTATTTTACCTCGCCAGCTTAGTTGGTCAAACGTGCACTAATCTTGCTTTAAATCACGCTATTTCTTATAAAACTATTTTAATTGCGATGTTTATTCTCCAATTAATTTGCATTGGCGGATTATTCCTGCGTAAAACCGACCATGAAAACTAAAGCGTTAATTGCATTATTACTACATCAACAAATTGCTCGAACTTATAACCAACTTTCTGCATAATTCCAGTCTGGCGAAAACCATGCTTATGATGAAGCTTAATTGACGCATGATTACGACTATCGCCAATTAAGGCAACCAGCTCACGATAACCACGTGCACGACAACGCTTAACTAACTCAATTAGCAGAAGCTCTCCCACACCATGCCCTACAAACTCTGGCGCAACATAAATTGAATCCTCAACCGTATGACGAAAAGCGGAACGCTCACGAAAATGTCCCGCATAAGCATAACCGACAACTAAATTATCTAATTTAGCCACCAAATATGGAAACCCAGCAGCATTAATTTTTTGAAAACGCTCGTGCATTTCAATGACACTCGGTGGATTTTCTTCAAATGTTCCCAAGCCATTCAACACATGATACGCATAAATTTGTTGAATTATTGCAACATCGGCTAATTGTGCGGTTTCAATCCGAAACACTAAGTTACTCATGGCGATCCTTTTATATAAAAATTAATTTTATCTAGAAAACATCTCTAAATTCTACATTTCATACGGATCAAAGCACAATCTATGCCTGACACTGTTCTGAAAATGGTATAATTAGTCCATATAATATAAATTTAACTGGAGTTTAAATATGAAGTTCAAATCTCTTTTTGTTGGAATTAGTGCAATTTTACTTTTGACAGCTTGCAATAGTGGCGGAACAACCAGCAGTGATGTCCAAAATATATCTGGATCTGGCGGTAGCACAGTTAGTGGTAGTACATACAATTATAGCATTACAGGTACAGCAACAAATTGTAGAGTTACGCCTAATAACTGTTCAGTTAACTTAAGCTACGCTTCAACTGGAACATTAAATAACTCAACACTATCATATACCATAAATGGTGGAACACCTAGTCAAGTACAAGGGTGTACACAATCATCTCCATGCAACTTTACGATTTATGGTTCAAACAGTAACGCCCAACAAGTTACTTTTATTCTTAATGGTACACAAAATATAACAACAAATGCTCAATTTATGATTGGTGGCGGAATATAAACCAAACATATTATGGTCTCTATCAACACAAAACAGCTGAACCAAATCGGCTGTTTTTATTAACCATGCACCTTAAATCAAACACAACTGTAGCCATTTATGTTATTTAATCATAATTTATTTATACAATTGTAATTGTTCCAATTTCACTAATCAAACACCATTATTACTAATGAATATACCTTATACTCTACCTCTCAACCGCGTATTTTATTGGAAAATCAGTACAACATAACGAATACATATGTATCATCAGCAACACCAATAAAATCTAACACAATATTTATACAAACAAGCTACTCGCCATAAAAATACAAGTTAGCCCCTAAATCTAAAAAACACCAGCTAATTCTAACTGGTGTTTTTAATAAATATTCTTTGACTTAGTCTTGAATATCTGCCAGAAACGTTTTATATTCATTACCATCATGATAAGCATAGAGTGTTTGCGCGATTGTTGTTGTGCCAGTACAAATATTGCCTTTAGCATCAATTGCAATCAATCCAGCATAATCACCATCGACATCGCTTTCAGCAATTGAACGTTTAACCGCCTCATTTAACGGCATTCCATCCAACACCCGAGTGTGAACCTTGGTCGCAATGGCTTTATTTATAATTTCTTCACCAATTCCAGTACAAGAAATACCCATTACCGCCGATGCAAAATTACCAGCTACGGTTGGACTATCCCCAACACGACCAGGAACTTCAAAACCAGCACCACCAGTTGAGGTAATCGCACACAACACGCCATTATCGTCTAAGACAACTACCCCAATCGTACCAGTTAGTCCACGCTTTAACTCAAGATATTCCTGCCAGCGCTTTTCAGTCATCGGATTATATGGCATCATTTGCAAATTCTCATAAGCATGTTTAGTTGCGTATTCACCACTTAAGATACTATGATGTTGATTATGCAAAGCATAAGCTACTGCTGATGGATGTTGTACATTCTGAATATTTATGACACCCGCAAACTTATTTTTGCGACTATCCATATACGACGCAGACATACGAATTTGTCCATCTTGTTGTACTCGTGAACCAGTGCCAGCATTAAAGATAGGATTATTTTCCAATAATCGAGCAGCAAACAATGCAGTTTGAATCGCATCATTGGATTGCTCTAGAAATTCGCGAGCCGCCTGAATAATTGGTAATAAATTCTCATGATAAGCTTCAAAAGGAGTGTTTAAGTCCTCCCGTGCACCACAGCCGCCATGAATAATAATGCGTTGCATAGTATCACTTTATAAATTGAATTACTTCATGACTTTTCGTATTATAACGATCACCATCGAGTAATGTATGAATTTTAACTCCAACTAAACTAATCGCTTCACCAGTTGAAGTACTAGCCACCGAAGAAAACTCTACCTTCGACATATCGATTATGGTCAGAGCACCACTGCCAATCGCCTCAATATTACCTTCAGCATCAATAATAGCAGCCGTATCCTCATCAACACCGACACCAGTTTTATACGGATTATATGATAGCGCCGTTAA
>JAIETT010000005.1 GCA_019744945.1 Burkholderiales bacterium | reverse complement strand
ATTCAGCAACAAATTGATATTCAAAAACAAAAAATTCTCGGGATGGATGGTGGCGATAGTTCTAAATTGAATGAAATCGTAAATAAATTTGAATGGTTACGCATGCAGGCTCAGGTCGCTATCAGTGAATATACTGCTGCAATTGCTAGCTTGGAAGTAGCTAAATCGGATACGATCAGTCAAAAACAACAGGTGGTGGTTTTGCAAATGCCAACCTTGCCGAATTATAGTGAGTACCCGCGTTTATGGTATAACACATTTACTTTATTTATTATTTTACTGATGTTGTATGGTATTGCGCGGATGGCAAAAACGATTATCGATGAGCATCGCTATTAATTTTTTAGAAAGAATAAATTATGATGAAGAGGTTATTATTTGTATTCGGTACGCGTCCAGAAGCAATTAAAATGTTGCCAATTGTTAATTGTGCTCGTGAACATTACTCAGGACAACTTATTATAAAAGTTTGCGTAACTGGTCAGCATCGTGAGATGTTAGATCAGGTATTAGAAATTTTTGAGGTCACACCAGACTATGATTTAGCTATTATGGCACATGGTCAAGATCTCTATGATGTAACAGCTAAAGCTTTATTGGGTTTGCGCTCGGTGTTAAGTGAGTTCAAACCTGATTGTGTTTTAGTGCATGGCGATACTACCACAACCTTAGCATCGAGTTTAGCGGCATATTATCAAAAGATTCCCGTGGCGCACGTTGAGGCTGGTTTACGCACGCATAATATTTACAGTCCGTGGCCAGAAGAAATTAATCGTACTATCACTGGTTGTGTCGCAGAATATCATTTTGCTCCAACTGAGGTTAGTAAAATGAATTTAATCCGCGAGAGTATTACTAAACATGTAGTGGTGGTGGGTAATTCGGTTATTGATTCTCTACTCTGGATGGTAGCTAAGATTAATGCTGATCAGCTACTCAATGCTAAATTGGCAGATTTTTTTGTTAAACAAGGTGTCGGTTTTGAACAAAAAATTATTCTGGTAACAGGGCATCGCCGTGAAAATTTTGGTGCGGGCTTTATTAATATTTGTCAAGCAATTAAGCAAATTGCAGTGGAGCATCCTGAAGTACAGGTGATTTATCCAGTGCACCTTAATCCAAATGTGCAAAAACCAGTTTATGAAATTTTATCTGGGCTCGCGAATGTGCATTTAATTGAGCCATTGGATTATCAACCCTTCGTTTACCTAATGCAAAAAGCGCATATTATTTTAACTGATAGTGGTGGAGTGCAGGAAGAGGCTCCGAGTTTGCATAAACCAGTTTTGGTGATGCGCGATACAACAGAACGTCCCGAAGCGGTTAAAGAGGGCACGGTTAAATTAGTTGGTACCAATCAAGATTTAATTGTTCAATCGGTGAATGAGCTTTTAAATGATACTGAATTGTATAGCAAAATGACTAGTGCCAAAAATCCGTATGGAGATGGAAATACTTCGCAGTTGATTTTAGATTATTTAATTGCAAATTTATAGCTAATTTTATTTTGCGTGGTTGATAAGGCGAGGATTTCGTTTAATTATTTCAATGAGGCGTGATATGAATATTGTTATTTTAGATCAAGCTACTATTAGCTGTGGCGATGAAATTGATTTTAGTGCTTTTCATAAATTGGGCACCACCACCCTTTATGCTAATTTGAGTGCGCCAAGTGAGATAATTGCAGCAACTCATGATGCGCAAGTTGTTGTGCTAAATAAAGTTAATTTGGATGCGGATTTAATTGCTCAATTATCCACAACGGTCAAGTTAATTGCAATTACGGCAACTGGTTATGATAATGTAGATATTGCTGCAGCGACCAAGCGTGGCATAAAAGTGTGTAATGTACCTGGTTATGGAACCAATGCGGTGGCGCAATTGTCCGTGTGTTTGATGTTGAATTGTGCGTTGCAATTTGTGCCGCAATTAGATTATATGCGTAAGCAGGGCTGGAATAAGCAAGCTGGTTTAGCTATCCAAATGCATGAATTAGCTGGTAAGACGCTGGGTGTAGTTGGTTTGGGCGAAATTGGTACGGCTATCGCTCGCTTGGGTTTAGCCTTGGGTATGCAGGTAATTGCCTATAATCGTAGCGCCAAACATATTGCTGATGTGGAGCTAGTTTCATTGGAACAATTGGCGGCTCAAGCTGATTTTGTCTCGCTGAGCTGTGCCTTAACTGCTGATACGCAGAAAATAATCAATGCGGAATTTTTAGCACAGATGAAGCCAAATGCGTATTTGATTAATACTGCGCGAGGTGGTTTAATCGATGAAGCGGCGTTGGTGAGTGCATTACAGAATAAACAAATTGCAGGTGCGGCATTAGATGTTTTATGTGCTGAGCCGCCTGCGGCAGATCATCCGCTATTAAGTTTGACGAATGTAATTTTAACCCCACATATTGGTTGGGCGCCAATTGAAGCGCGGCAACGTTGTGTGGATATTAGCGAGAGCAATATTAATAGTTTTATCTATGGTAATCCGCTTAATTTATTGAATTAAATTGGTGTTAAATAATTGGTAGCTAGTTTACAAAATGTTGTTGAAGTTGATATAGTATAATTGCGTTTAACATTAATTTAAATGGTGATAATCATGCTTAAACAGGTAGTTTTAATTGATTTAACTGGACAACAACAAGTTCTACTGAGTACTAAATTTCGTATTACATATGCTAATGGTGGACAAATTAGCCTTGAACTAGCGCGGCAATGGTACGAAGCTGGGATAAATTTGAGTTGTGAGTACCATGCTCAAGCTCAGTTAACGACTGAGAGTGAAATTAGTTCACACTTATTGTTGCGCCCAAATGGTGCGGATGAAATTTATTTGAAAGGTTCTTGGGTCGCAGTTGAATCGGGATTTCTATTTACCGCCTTGGAGAATTCGGGGGGAATTGTTAAAGTTACGGCTCAGCAAGAAGATGAGTCGTGGCAAGAAATTGGGCTTGGTCAGTTAGTGATTATTTATGAAAATGGGATTTTCTTGAACCTTTCATTAGTTGATTTTCCCGCAATTGCGCGCGGTGAGTTATTGATCAAAGCTGGCAGTTTATCCGGGGATAACGTTGCGGTTCGTCCGATGGTAAATTTGATTTGTGAGCCACGTGCGGCGGATTTATGTGTGCTGAAAGCTCAGTTATGGACGCCAAAATTTGCCTGTCATACGGGAAATTGTGCAACGATTTAAGTTCAGATGGGGTTAAATCGTTGCTTGAGTAGGTCGAGTTAGATTAACGCACTACTTAGGAGTTGCTTCCAACCAGCACCATCAATTGTATGGTGCACTAAAACATTGGGCGCGCGGACACTCCAATCTTCGGTAAATCCAGCAATGGAGCCAACCACCGAGCGTTGATCGACAACGGTCATGCCGCGGGTTAATTTGCCGTTAAGTTCAATTTCAACGCGGTAAAAACCATTTTTACGGCTTAATTCAGGTGCAATTGCAATCGCCATCGCTACGGGATCATTTTGGATTAAGCCTGCATCACCCAGCCAATCAACACTAGATTTTAACGCATGAATATTACAATCCATGGCAAAAGTGGCTAATTCGGTGTTTAGGGCATAAATGGCTTGAATTTCATCTAAAGAGATAATTGCATCATTGAGTGCAACTTCCCAACCCACCATTTCTAGTTTCATGCCGCTAAGCATAACCATTTGCGCTGCTTCTGGATCGCACCATACATTATATTCTGCTGCTGGTGTTACATTGCCAACTGTATTGGCCGCACCAGCCATTAAAACTACCCGTTTAAATTTAGTTGCGATACTTGGATCTTTGGCAAGCGCACAGGCTAAATTAGTTAATGGACCCAGGGTAACTAATTCCAATTCTCCTGCATATTGATCGGCTAAACGAATGATGGCATCGACCGCATGTTCAGCTTCCGCTTGACGCTGTGGTTTGGGATAGTTTTTATCGCCCATGCCATCATTGCCATGATACCAGTGTGCATGAATGGTTTTTTGGATAAACGGTTGCTTAGCGCCAATGAAAACTGGTGCTGGGTTGTTACATAATTCAAGGGTGTATAAAGCATTTTCTACGCCTTGTGCCGAACTTACATTACCTGAAACAATAGTTACCCCAACTAAATTAATATTCGGGTTTTTAGCTGCCATGATAATTGCAACTGCATCATCAGATGCCGTATCGCTATCAATAAGCATAATTCTTGGTGTCATAATTCCTCCAGAAAAGTTATTTTTAAATGCTCATCACGGAGAGTATTATAACATTGTGGTTATTGATTACGTTAAGGGTATGGAGTTCTGGAAGTGTTTTTCTGAAGTTTGTTTCTGAGCATGGCTTGCAAAAGTATTTACGCACACGGTTGTAAAATTTGACGTTAATTCATAATTATGGCAATTAGGTGGTAGCTATCCAAAACTAAGAATGGCTAGATAATTTTTATTATCTAGCCATTAGAGGGAAACTAATTTCTAGTAACGATATTGCCAAAGATCATTTAGGAAGCCACTCTCGTTAGTAGTATTCCCATCGCCACCAAACATCCAGATTTTTCCAGAACTATCAACCCAGCCAATTCCATCTCGGCGCGCACCTGGTTGATTGCTGGCTGATAACACACCTTGAGTACCATAATTGGAGAATGCATTGCTTTCATTGCTACCACCCATCCATGTCCATTGATTATTGCCTGGATTGTAACTCCACAAATCATTAAGAATACCTTTGGTACTGGCGCCATAGCCATCACCACCAAACATCCATAAGTTTCCACCTTTATCTGCCCATGAGAGTGGAATACGATGTTCACGTGCGCCTGGGATTGAGTTACTTGATGCAACGCCTAGTTGTCCATAAGTACCATAGTGATTGGTGTTATTACTACCACTCATCCATGTCCAAGTGTGTGTAGCGATATTATATTTCCATAAATCATTTAGGTTACCGTTTATAGAGCCGATACCATCTTTACCATTGCCGCCAAATAACCATAGATTGCCATTACCATCATTCCAGCTAATTGAATCAAGTCGAGCACCAGGTTGATTATTCACATTTGGATTACCCTGAACACCGTAGATACCAAAGGCATTAGTGGTGCTTTCTCCGCTGACCCAAGTCCATTCTTTGCTAATTGGATTAAACTTCCATAAATCATTATAGTCTGTCGTGGTTGGGATAGTGGTTGAGCCACCGAATAGCCATTGAGTACCATTGCTTTCTGTCCAGCTAATTGCACCTAGGCGTGCCCCAGGGATATTATTTACTCCTGGTGTGTCTTTAATTCCATATACACCAGCGGCATTAATTGTATCTGCTCCACTAACCCAGGTCCATTTGTGATCGCTCGGTGTAAATTTCCATAGGTCATTTAATGCTCCGGGGAGCAAATCGTCTGTGGCATAGCCATAACCACCGAATAACCATAAATTACCCGTTGAGTCTTGCCAGCTAATTGCGCCAATCCGTGCTCCAGGTAAATTTAAAACTGAGCCGATTCCTTGGGTACCATAGCTACCTTTGCCGTTAGTCGAGGATGGACCCGCAACCCATGTCCAGATTCCCGTGCTAGGCACATACTCCCATAAATCATTGAGCATACCACTGTCCCCACTAGCAGCATAACCTGAGCCACCAAAGAGCCAAAAATTACCTGAGTTATCCACCCAGCTAACTGCTAGATCGCGTCCACCAGGCATGTCGGCAGGTGATCCATAAATCCCTAATGCATTGGCTTGATTGCTTCCACTAATCCAAGTCCAGCCAGTGGTTGGTGCAGCTGTGGGGGCACTACTGCCACCGCCAGAGTTACAAGCATTGATGCCTAATGCAACTAGGCTTAAGGCGAAGATTTTTTTTAAATTTTGCATAGTTAAGATCCTTAAAAGCGCGATATTTATTGTGGAATTGTTGCAACGTAACCATAATCCATGGTCGGTGTACCCATTTGGAATAAGCCTAGTACGTAATTTTTATAGACGGTGTTGGCTGAAGTCCACGATGCGCCAGGGTAGTAAGCAAAGCTCGTCCATTGTGTGCTAGACTCGGTAAATCCACCAGCTGAATTACGTGAAATATGCGCGAAGGATGGAAAACTACCTGCTTGACCATTATATTGCCAATCGGCGGCTAAATTATAACCACCCGCGTCGTCAGTAGTAATACCTTCAAAATGGGTTCCAACTAAGTTTAGTGGTGAATTATTATAATTTAAGGTCGTGAAATTAGATAGTTTTTGAGTGCTTGAATCCCAATCGGTAATGAAACCTGCATCAACGCCACCTTGATCAACTACGCTATAACCGCCAGCAATGGTGTAACTAGTGCCACCGTTATACCAAATCCCATAAGCGGTTAAACTGGCTGAGCTACTTGGCTTAACTAATGGATAGTATTGTTGTGTATTAATATTATAAATGAAGGCTATACCCTCGAGTAAAGCGGTATCATAATTACCTACTACTATTCCACCCATGGTGCTATGTCCAATTGTATTGATGACCGCTTCGCCTGGCGATAAAATTGATGGGTCTAGGGTTTTATAACCCAGAATAGTTGAACCATCGGCAGCGCCTTGATAGAGTAATCCTTGTTGTGTAATAGGTCCAGATTCTAGAGTCGTATAACTGCCGACCACAATTACATTGCCGACACCATTATTATCTGGTCCATAAAGCGATGTGCTAGTAACGGTTCGACCCGCATTAACATCGGATGGGAAATTAAATTGATTACACACTCCGCCACCAAGCACAGGTCCTTGATAGAGAAAGGCATGTGGGCTACCGTATTGTACGTAGACACCAGTAATATAAACCGTATTGTTTGAAGAGCCCTCAATTCCACGCACACCTGATACACCAGGGAAAGAAACATTATTTGTGCCCGGGCAATTAAAGGCAGAATAGCTAACAGGGGTGCTACTGCTAGTTGGTGTATTTGAACCACCGCCACTATTGCAAGAAATTAAGATTAAACTGATTAATGGTAAGCTTAAATAGTTTGTGAGTTTGCGAGAATTGAGTTGCATGTTTAGTATCCTTTGGATCTGCCGTTACTGGCTAATAAGATCTGATTAGTTTAGCAAAGAAACTCATTATACCTGATTCCAGTTGTAAAATAATATCCAAGGCGGATATTTTACTGAAATACTAGGCTTTTAGGCGCAAAGCTAAGCGTTTTAAGTTAATTGAGGTGAGTTCAAGCAAAAAAGTTAGCTCTGAGTGAGGTAATTTGTAACAAATTAAATCGAGTGATTTTAGATTAAACTGGCGCTTTTAGTAAATAGTTTAAATTTTTTATGTTTAGGTGCTCTATTTTGACGTTGGCGGCTCCATCGTTTAGCGGTTTTTTTGAGCAAGTGCGGTATAATAACGCTATTTGTGATTCAGAACCACGAATCTGTTTAAAGATATAAATAAAATAGCAATTAATTTGATAAGGATAAGCATGAGTAGCAATATATTAGCCATTAACCCATTAGATGGGCGTTACGCAGATAAAGTCAGCAATTTAGCACCAATTGTATCTGAATTTGGTTTGATTAAATATCGGGTGGCGGTTGAGATTGAGTGGTTTAAATTTCTGTTTAGTAAAGCTGAATTTGGTTTGCCACAACTTGCGCTTAGCGATATTGCGCTGTTGGATAAAATTGTCAGTAAATTTAGCATTGATGATGCCAAGCGGGTGAAAGCGATTGAAGCGACCACCAATCATGATGTGAAAGCGGTTGAGTATCTAATTAAAGAAAAAATTGCGGATAATCAATTATTGAATCAACAGCGTGAATTTATTCATTTTGCCTGCACATCGGAAGATATTAATAACACCAGTTATGCGCTGATGTTAAAAGAGTTAAAAGAACAAGTTTTACTACCAGAATTAACTAAATTAACCACGCAATTAAGTTCATTGTCTAATGATTATCGCGATATCGCAATGATGTGTCGTACGCATGGACAACCAGCTACTCCATCAACGATGGGTAAAGAATTCTACAATGTGGTTTATCGTTTGCAACGTCAACTCAAACAATTAAGCGCACAAGAAGTTTTAGCCAAAATTAATGGTGCGGTCGGTAATTATAATGCACATTTGGTAGCGTATCCCCATGTAGCGTGGGATCAATTAGCCCAAGAATTTATTGAAACTAAGTTAGGCTTAAGCTTTAATCCATTTACCACCCAAATTGAACCACATGATTACCAAGCTGAAATTTATGATAATTTACGCCGCATTAATACGATTTTGATTGATTTATCACGGGATGTTTGGGCGTATATTGGAATTAATTATTTCAAACAAAAAGTTAAAGCTGGCGAAGTTGGTAGCTCAACCATGCCGCATAAAGTTAATCCGATTGATTTTGAAAACGCCGAGGGTAATTTGGGTTTAGCCAATGCCTTATTAACCCATTTAGCTGAGAAATTACCAATTTCACGCTGGCAACGTGATTTAACCGATTCAACGGTACAACGGAATATCGGCGTGGCAATTGGTTATATGTTGTTGGGTTTGAGTTCGCTAAGTAAAGGTCTGGGTAAACTTGAAATTAATCCAAGTGTAATTGCGGCCGACTTAGATAATAATTGGGAATTATTAGCCGAGCCAATTCAAACCGTGATGCGTAAATGCGGTATGGAAAATGCTTATGAAAAATTGAAAGATTTAACTCGGGGTAAAAAAGTTGATGCCGCAGGAATTCAGTTATTTGTGGCTGGCTTGGATTTACCTGAAGCTGAGAAAGCTAAATTAGCCGCGCTAACCCCGCATAACTATATTGGTTTGGCGGCTAAATTATTCTAATCTAATTGATGATTTGCTTAAATTATTTGTTTGTTGGGAAAGGTATCATGCTAATAAATAAGCTCACTTTAGTGTTATTAAGTGGTGTTTTAGTGGCGTGCTCATCAGGCAGTGGAAGTAGTAATTCAGCGCCGAGTGCGCAGATTATTTATGTTCCAACCTTTAATTATCAACCTGGTAATAAAACTGCGGTTATGGCGAGCATTGGTGGAGGCAATCAAATTGTTGCTGAAATTGATACTGGTTCTGAAATGACAGTGGTTGATGAAAGTGCGGTTGGAAATAATTTATTAAAAACCCCGCAAACTATTACTGTGACCTATGGTGCTGGTACTAATCAGGTCTCAGGATATCTGGCGTATGGCGTGGTTAAATTTACCACGGCGAATGGTGAAACTTTGTCCACCTCAGCGAATGCACCGATTGTCGTGGTTACACAAGGTAGCGTTAATCAAGGTGGCGGAAATAATGCCGTTTTGGGTATGCGCATGAATAATCAAGTTAGCTCAAGGTTGTTTTTAGCTTATCCGTATAATCAAATGATGGTGTTAAATCGTAGCGAGAGTTTCATTGCCTTTGGTAAATTATCTGCTACTCAGTTAGAGAGCTTTGCACAGCTTGATCAGGGCTTAGTTGCTTGTCAAAACTACGCTATTCCAAATACGGCAGCCAATAGTTGTTGGAATACGCTAGAAAGCTCGGTGACATACAATTATTCTTTGAGCGGTGGTGGTTTTGG
>JAIETT010000197.1 GCA_019744945.1 Burkholderiales bacterium | reverse complement strand
TTGGCTTCCAATTTAGCTATTTCTGCATAATTGTGCTCAATATTACTTAACGCAAATTCTACTTGAAACTTATAAACTCCAGCTAATTCATAGCGATCAACTAAATTTCTACGCTTCTTCTTACCACTTACTTCGCTACTCTTTAACTTGATGCCCAGTTTTAACAATATATTGTGAATTTGATTCTTAAACGCGGTATTGCTACTTACCAACATATCTCGCGTCCTTTTAAATATAATATTTAAATTACTTGAAATAATATTCTTTAACATTAATATTTGTTAAAATAGCGTATAAATACTCAAGCTCATCCACAATATTTAAATAATCAATGAAAAACTAAGCAGTCAATATAAACAACTAAACCGCAACAGTATATTAACCGTCAAAAAAACTAACTTGATACCTTATACTTATAGATAATCGCATTTTACATTGAATTATTTATACCAATAAGCTACGTCGTATTCATCTAACTCTTAATTAGAACCATTTAAACCAATTTTGGCAAATGCATCTACTAATCCATAAATTAGATGATTTATATCATCTTGAGAGTGTAGTGGAGTTATCGATATTCTTAAACGCTCAGTTCCCTTTTCTACACTAGGATAATTTATTGCCTGAACGTATATATTATAGTTATTCAATAAATAAGCAGCAATTTGTTTAGATCTATTTATCTCACCTACAAAGATAGGTAAAATATGTGAAGCGCTTTCCAACATTAAAGGTAATTTATGTTTTAATAAATTTTGACGTAAATTATTTACGTTTTGCTGTAGTAAAATTCTTTCTTTATTACTCGATTTAAGATAATTAACATTCGCTAATATAATAGAAACCAACATAGGCGGCATAGATGTTGTAAAAATAAAATTACTACAAAAACTTCTAACCGCATCAATTAAAACTCTACTTCCTGTAATATACCCACCAACAACTCCATATGATTTTGCAAATGTTCCTTGAATAATATCTATTTGACCGTCCAAACCCAACTCATTAGCATAGCCAGCACCACCAGCTCCATATACTCCAACAGCATGCACCTCATCTAGGTAAGTTAAAGCATTGTATTGTTTAGCAAGTTTTATTATTTCTTCAATTTTAGCTACACTCCCATCCATAGAATAAACCGACTCAAAAATAATAAGTTTTGGTGTTTCATAGTCTATTGTCTGTAAAATTTGCTCTAAATGGCATAAGTCATTGTGCTTAAATATTTTTTTTATGCAACCTGCTCGTTGCCGTAGTCCATTTATAATGGAAGCATGGTTCTTTTCATCAGAGATAAAAACGCAGTCTCCAATAAGCTGCGCTAAACAAGAAAGCGTTCCATCATTAGCGCCATAACCAGTAGAAAATAATAAGGCAGCCTCCTTATTATGTATTTCAGCCATTGTTTCTTCTAATTTAATATGTAACGAGGAACTACCACCTATATTTCGAGACCCAACAGTCCCTGTTCCATATTGTTCAACTGCTTTAGATATAGAAGTTTTTGTCATTGAATTATGACCAAGTCCAAGATAGTCCGTGGTTGACCAAATTGTTACTACCTTATCAGAAGTCGGCAATTTTGCCTGAGGGAAATCCACCACGTCAATTTGAGTAAAGTCTCGGTAATTCCCATTTAACTTAAGCTGATTAATTTCACCTTGTAATTTTTGATAAATAATATTCATTCTAATCACTCCTTTAGAAAGTTAAGCACCATGTACTATGAGCTTCTATGCTAAAAAGATCGTATTAGTCAAGCAACCATTCATTCTATAATTTACTGAACCATACCCACACAGCAAAAGTAAAACCGCGTACATAAATAGTTACAACATTACGGTTATTTCGTCTAATCTTACTAAAGCATATTAGCTAAACTTTAAATTTGCACTAAAAACATTAATTCAATAATTGATCATCATAATTAATAAAAAAAGACTGATGCCATACTCCCACCATTTAAAACATTGATTACCTCACTTGAGGAAGAACGAATAAATGCTCCAGCATACTCACCTTCAATAATCCAAAAGTTAAAATTAGTTGGATTTAATTGAAGGCTGAAATCAATTGAGTTTAATCGAGGATAACGATTGATTTCAGTATATTCTTGTATAATATATTGTTCTTCTTTACCGATACTTTTTAAAAGTGCCTGCCTCCATTCTTCTGTCGTCATATTTTTCCCAAGCATCACTCCCTTACCTCCAAAACCGCATGATGGTTTTAATACCCAGATATCCTTGTCTTGAGCAAAAAATTCATAATTGTTATCATGTAAATTAAAAGTTTGAAGGAATGGATTTGCATCCAATGGGAAAAGATCTCCAAAAATGTTATGTAAATGCGACAATGCAGATTTATTATCACAAAGAATTGAAGCCGTCGGAGGATAGATAAAAATCTTATCCTCAAGAATATATTGATTAAGAGTAGGATTTATCGCTTGACTATCTTGAAAAAAGTCTTCAAAATAATCACGAATAAGAATATCTATCTTAATATCATTAACGTATATCTGATTATTTTCACAGGCTAACTCCTTAGGGGTTGCCAATATAATACGCTTTGAAAAATAAACTTGATATAACTTTTGTAAACATAAAAAATCAAATAAGACTGGCGAGTTTTCCTTAATTACTAAACAAACTTGTAAATTATCCATATTAATCGGCAGCACTCCATATGTAGCACAATATGAATAATATGAATTACTCAATCCTTTATAATGAGCTGGTAAAAGATAGTCACAGTTAATATGTTCATTCACAATAAAATTTTTAATTACAGCTTGCTCATTTAATCCGTTTAAGACACAGTCATTATATGAATACCCACTAGGATCACCAGTATTAATTTCCAAAATTTTTATAGTGTTATTCTCAACATCAATAAAACTATCAACTCTAATTAATGGATGTATTGAATTATTATGCTTTAACGCATTCTTATTAATAAAACTCTTTAAATATGGCTCTACCTCTAAATCAATTTGATTTAATGCTAAAAAATATTGACCCGTAAACTCTTCAACGCACTTATATATTTGCTGTGAGTATTTAATTATTATTTCTCTCATTTGTTTATTACAAAAGTATGGAAGTTGGCTGACTGAGGAAGCAGACGCTGGTTGTGTATAATAGTTGCAGTATCGCAATAGTTGCTGATGAGATAAATTAAGCGCCTCTGAGTCAGAGAATATTGACAAATAATCGTTTAGTTTTTCATGTTGTTTCATTTATATCTCCAATGATTTAATTACAAATTCAAAATAGACCATTTATAACCAAAATACAAATCATTAAAAGTGCGCCGTAATTAACTGAAACAAAAATCAGGATATGAGATAACACTATTTTGATCGGAACAGACTCCTTAATCAATACTTGTATTACTACAATCCTTAATTTCAGTTCCTGCCGTAACACTCACAGAACGTAACTAAGATGGAGGAACAACGGGGTATACCAACTAAAATAATTTGTTCCAGCACCGATCTGACTAAAATATTATCCTTATTTACATTGTCCGATTAATAACTCAGCACATGGAGTTAATTTAATCCCGATGGCACCACTCAAATCAGAGCCAGGAAAAGAGTCAACATCCAAATCTTTGACTTGTGAAAAAACTAATTTGTTTACGTTTCACGTTATCTCTTTTCATTTCAAATAAAATAATATTCTAGCTATCAACTTCAACAAGAGTTACGCTATATCTAAAATAGCACGAACTCCAACTGTAAATCTCAAGCTACATTAAAGCCATCAGCACCAAACATATAGTAGTAAATTTCAACAACCCACAAATAAAAAGTCATACTCCTAAGAATCTAACTTTATAAAATAATTCCACTAAATTAATTCAGGTCAAAATTGTACAATATCCAAAAAGCCGCTGGTGTCCCAAAAAAAGGACAACATACTTAATAAATGTTAAGCAGGCCATGAACTTTATAACCTCGATGAATATGGAATAGTTAAAAGAATCTTACCATCTTGTGCGCTTGGATGATTTTCAATATAAACTTCTCCAAATTCTCCCGCAACCGTTGGCTGATAACGTAGGACAACATCACAAGATGAATTTTCGACAATCACACCAGTAAAATTTCTAGTTACTGGATTAAGCCGTATAGAACAGGTTGTTCTACCCCAATCAATAGTTATATCATTAGTTAATGCTGAATAATAAACGCTATTAAATTCAATATCATTATCGGTTAAATTGTACATGGTATATCCTTTGAGTCCAAACCACCCCACTCTAACATCTTCCAATGCATCATAAAAGTAATTTCGCGACTCAATATTTGCAATCAAAATATTTTTATCTAGATATACTGCTGGGGCAATTTGATTAACTATTGGCGCACCGCTAATTGCCGTAGTCGAGAGGCTATAATCAAGGAACCCAATTAAACCTTTATTACTTACTCTACTTAATGCGATGTATTTGTTATTTCCATAACCAGTAACACCCCAATTCACAAATGATTCATGATTACTTAACAAATCAGTTTGCCAGTTATTTGCATCAACAGAAAAAATAAATGAAGTTTTACCTAAATAGTTGCTATATAGATAAAAAAATGAACCATTTGCGAAATTTAGTGCACTATTTAGACTTAACTCAAGATTAGGCTTTAGTTGCCAATTCACCCCATCTACAGAAGTATAATTAACAGCACCAGAAGTTAAAAGGAATAACCCATTCCCAAATTTTAAATTAATCAAATTACCAGGATCAGTCTTTGGTGCTCTCGCCGCAGACCAATTTACCCCATCATATGAAATAGCAATATTACCCTTACCAGAATCCTCAACTGCGACAAAGCGTCCATTCCCATAGACCACCTTACGCCAATAAGCACTTTGTGGCAATAACGTTTTCGTCCATGACTTACCATCACTTGAAACCGCTGCAATATTACCAATATCCGAAACCGCAACGAATTTACCATTACCATACGTTACAGAGTACCAAAATTTTTTGACGGGTAATTTTTGCACCGTCCAATTAACTCCATCTGGTGAACTAAGAGCTACATTATTTTGCCCATATTCATCCGTAGTACTATCATTAGCCCCTATTGCCACAAAAACCCCATTCCCAAAAGCCATCTCGATGGCACGAATATTCTTGGGTAAGACTCCCGAAGTCCAATTAAGACCATCACTTGAGGTTGTCAATGAATAAGACGATTTATTTTTGTCAATTTGATTCCTATGATTATTACTTAGAACTACATAATGACCGTTACCATAAGCAAATGAACTCCACGTCTCATCTGCAGCTAAATTCCCCACCGTGATCTCTTGCCAATTTATTTTAGCAGATGGCGTAAGTGCCGTGGTAGTTCTTACGGTAAATGGATTGCCGCCATAGGGGAAAGTATAATTTTTATTGGCACTAGTTTTAACATTTACCATGGTTGATTCTACCGTATCTAGATGATCTATTTTATAAACAACCAGGCACAGTGCATTAAGTGTAGCTAAAACATTAACTCTATTTCGCGTGAAGTCTGCTTGAGAGGAGCACTCTGCAGTGTATCCATAGATAGGATCATAGTTCATCTCATTGCGGTGAATTAATTGAAAGTGAGGGTTAGCAGGAATCGTAACATCGTTTATCATTACTGGCAAAGAGCCACCATTTTCCACTTTTAATACTGCAAAATCTTTTGGATTAGCCTGAATGGCTGCTGAATAATAATAATTATAACCGAATTCAACCGCATTAACCCAGCGTAAATTAACCAACTCTTTTGAAGGAGACAGCGCAGCCACTAGCGATAATGTACTTGGTAAATTTTGACTATTTTGCGAATAGATTTTGAACGGCATAAACGCATCATCGGTTCCAGTATTGAGATTATATGAGAGTTTAAATTGCGCACTACAGCTATCACCTGCATTTTTAAGGCGCGCGGTGGAACAATTTACATCACGAATTTGGATACTGTCTTGACGAGTATGATTAGATTTGATTGAGGCACTTAAGCCAATGACAGGAACACTACCACCATCAGCACTTGATTCAATTAATTTTAATGTAACCAAATGCCAACTCATATCATGAATTGAGCTAATGCGACTTTCATTATCAATCAACCACTCCACATCGCTTGACTTTAATTGTTGCGTGCTTAACACATTTTGCTGATTAGTCGTATTACTTATGGTCTTTTGACTCAGTGACTCACCTTGCCCTACGCACGCGGTTAATAACAACCACGTACAGATGGTAGCCAAGAACATAAAACAGGACGTTTTTTTCAATTAATTCATTCCTTTGAAAATAGATACATTTTGGATTTATTGATTTGCATTAGTGTGATTCTGGATTAAGAAAAATAAGATTATTTAGTTACAAAATAAACTTTTGGTCAATGTATTGCCGACCAGATAATGTTTGTTGTTAATTCAACAACTGTAATAAAAACTACAGTGCTTATCACTCTACTTTAGCATTTCTGACTGTGTCCTACTACCATTAAAGGGTTACTTATCAACACTTCACATTTTCGCCTAGATATTTGCACGAAGTCATCATTCTGAGCAAACTTGCTTAAATACTTCTCTCGAATTATTATCCGTTTTACATAGAATAATACAGCAACAAAGGATTCAATACCTTCTTTGTAATAATAACAAATCACTGCTGGTAAAAATGGCAGAGCACTCTCTGGTCAATAACATAGCTTGTCGTCGACAATTCTAAGCAGATATTTTGCCATTTTCACCTTCTTAACATTCCAATCTTAACTTAAAAAAGTGCCAAAGTCCAGCTTCACTTACATACCCCAATTGAATCGTCACCGCAAATACGACCATCCAGCCATTTAGCACGAGTGAAATCAGCACCAGTCAAATCAGCACCAGTCAAATCAGCACCAGTCAAATTAACATAACGCAAACTAGCATCAGTCAGATTAGCATCAGTCAGATTAGCATCAATCAGAATACCACCAGCAGTCAAAGTAACACCAGTCAAATTAGCACCAGTCAAATTAGCACCATGAAAATTAGCACCCTGAAACTTAGCATCAGTCAAATCAGCAGCAGACAAATTAGCATGATAAAAATAACCACCTACAAAGTCAACATGACTCAAATTAGCATGACTCAAATTAGCACTATTATAATCAGGACGATTATAAGCAATAGCACCAGTAAAATTAGCACCGGCCAAATCAGCACCAGTAAAATCAATATAAGGCAACCAAGCGTTAGTAAAATTAGCACCAGTCAAATTAGCACCATAAAAAGCAGCAGAATTCAAAATAGCTCCAGTAAAATTAGCATAACTCAAATTAGCACCATGAAAATTAGCATCCACAGCCCCTTTCTTATACCAACTAACACCAGTAAAATTAGCACCACTCAAATTGGCACCATTCAAATGAGTATGATCAAAATTAGCACCAGTCAAATTAGCACCACTCAAATTAGCACCACTCAAATTGGTATCAGTCAGATTAGCATCAGTCAGATTAGCATCAGTCAGATTAGCATCCCTAAAATCTATATGAGCCAAATTAGTTTTTGATAAGTTTACTCTCTGAAGTTTAGTACTAGAGAATGAAGTACTTACTGTTACTATTCCACGAAGGTCTGCTCCAGCAAAACTGTTAGAGCTCAGACTAGATGGTGCAAAATCTTTAAATGTAGCACCTCTTAGATTGGCATCAACAAACCTGGTAGCACCAATTTTGGCATTACTAAATTTCGCATTCTGTAGATTTGCTCCAGTAAAATCATCGCCATAAAGTTGCGTTGTCTCACTATGAAATGGATTAGATTGTGACCCACTAAAATCTGCATTAACTAAATTGGCGTATCTAAATGTTGCATGTGAAAATATCCCATATGAAAAATAGCCATCCAATGCAGTAATTCCATTGAAATTTGTACCATAAGCATAGGAATTAAAGTTATAGTGATCCGTAAAACTTGCGCCAGTAAAGTCAGCATCACCCAAATATGCATCATGAAAATTGCCACCTGTAAATTGAGTTCTAATAAATGTTGAGTCATCACCGATGTGGTAACCAGAGCCAGACCACAGTACGGCAGGAATCAGCTGACCGTTCCAATTGGTCTTATACTTTTCTGACAAATAATTGTTCTTATTGGCATAATCACCCATTATATAATTACCCATTATAAAATCTGGAACTTCACAAGTTAAACTATTAACACCTGTGTCAACCTTAGAGCCTCTCGCACATGTGTAATAAGGGAAAGGTTTATAATAATGCAAGGAATAGCCAGTATAAGTGCATCCCTCTGTAGTGATTAGACCTGATACTGCATCAAAATGTGGGTTTTTACATTGGGTAAGGTAGTTACCTTCTGGTAATGATGATTCTTTTTCATGACAACTTAAATCACCACTAATCTCCCAATCTATCTTTGAGCCAATTTTACACCTTTTTATATTAATAGTGACTCTCCGCTCAGTGCTTAAGATATTTTTACAGGTAGCGCTTAATAATTGACCATCAAATGTTATATCCTTACAGTTGAACTCGTAATCACCGTCAGGAAAATTGATGGAAGACTCTACTGTTTGTGTTGTAACCATGGAGCCAGTAGTTGTTGCAGCTGGCTCAGGTTTCATTCCGCTATTACAGCCAACCAAGCCGATTAATAGCGCATACATTGTCGATAAATTTAATGTTTGATTTATTTTCATAATCAATCCTTTTCTCAAATATTTAAAAAATTTTTATTACAGCGGGCGCGAGCTAAATGGAATACTAATTATTGGTGTTGCCAAGATCTTTTTACTACTATCACCAACAAATGTCATGCTATAATTAAACGAGGAATTAACACCATACTCAGTTGGCTGATATTTGAAAACTATAGTGCAACTTTGACCAGGCTCTAAACTACTTACGCTTCGCACTGGTGAACAGGTTGGGCAGAAGCATGTAGTTCTAGTTACATCCATTGTTACACCACTTGGGTAACTACTTAATTCAGGAAAAGTCATCTTAGATAAAACTTCATCCGTAGAATTTGTAATGACATACGAAATTAATCCAAATTGACCAACAGGAATATAGGTTAACCAATTGTTAGCATAATCATAACTCGTTGCTTTATCTAGTTTAGCACCGACTACTGCACTGCTAAATGGAATTTGTATCGTTCCTGCGCTAGTAATTTTCAAGATTGTACTCACTGGATTAACATTATATACCGAGGTATTAGTGGTTGCTGCTGTAGAGATGATTAAATTGCTGTTCTTTTCAAAAGAAGCAACTGTGCTACCATTCGAATCAACACTTAGCGGAGCATAAATATATTTATTAACTGAATCGCTAAACTTAGCTACCGCGGTATCACCTGCAAGCAAGCCACTTATTTGCAGATTCATTTTGGACAATGTAACTGGGTTGCTTCTCATGGAAAGCTTTAAATTAGTGGTTTTAAGTTTAGTTATCGTCAAACTTTGACAACTAGTTTGCATAAAGTACTTCGCTTGCATCGGATCAGCATAACCAACAGGAACACAGACCTTGTAGGCATAACCAGTACCTATTTGTTCGATGCCTGGTACGTTTACAGAAGAACCTTGTGCAATTGTCCCACTATACACAATATTATTGCTGTTTTTAGTATTAATAAT
>JAIETT010000196.1 GCA_019744945.1 Burkholderiales bacterium | reverse complement strand
GCTTCAAGAATACGGAGTGTTCCAATCGCATCACCATTCGCTGTATATTCAGGTACTTCAAAAGAAACCTGCACATGTGACTGCGCTGCCAAATTATAAATTTCATCGGGTTGAGTTTTTTGAATAATATGAATCAGCGACGTGGAATCCGTCATATCACCATAATGCAAATGTAATTTACGAGCTTTATGCATATCCTCAACTAAATCATCCAAATAAAGATGTTCAATACGTTGCGTATTAAAGATTGAGCTCCGCCGTAATATTCCGTGAACTTCGTAGCCTTTTTCAATCAATAATTCAGCTAAATATGAGCCATCTTGACCATTTACACCTGTTATCAATGCTACTTTCAACTTACTTTCCTTTTCTATTTAAAATTAAAAAAATTTCTTTAGCAATAGTTTGCTCAAAACCACTTTGTTGATTTACTCGTTGCGCTCCAGCTTTTGATAGCTCAAGAAATTGTTCTGGATTATTGTACAAGTACTCTATTGCATCCGCAATTGCTTGAGGGTTTTCTGATTGCACAACAACGCCACAATTATTATCAACAAATTCAGGAATTGCTGTATTATTAGTTGTAATTGCCACTAAACCAGAAGACATTGCCTCATCGCGTGAAACACCTTGCGCATCCATTCGTGTTGGCGTAATAAAAATGCCATGCTGGCTGTGTACCTGTGTAATTTGTTGATGATTCATGAATGATTTTATTAAGTTTACATTACTACATGATTTTATTGGTGCAACCGTATTATCAAATAAATCACCGTCACCTATTATCGTAAAAGTTAGCTCATTAAAAAACTTTTTGGTTGATAAAAGCTCTATGGCTTTGATAGTTATATCATTTGCATATTTCCGACTAGCAAATGGTCGAATTGACAATAACTTTAATCTATCTTCTACATTCTTTGGATAGTATTTAAAAATATTGTTATCAATGAAATTGTGAATAACCGAATAGAACGACTTATCTAAAGTCACCCCAATATCTTTTATCGATTCATCCGCAAAATATTGGGATACAAATATAAAGTGCAGATTTTTATTTTCTTGCGAAAAAATTTCTTTCCACAGTTTTACTCGCTTATCACTAAGTTTTTTCTGCCGTATAATCTCTTCTTTATTCATTAGTTCAAACTCAAACTCTCGTCGTTGCCACACTTGAATTTCTGCACCGTGAACCCAGATGGTAATCCGTAACAAATTTGCATACTTTTTCAATATACTCCACATGTTTTCATCAATCAAATGTACCAATACATGCGTATATTGCCCATTACGTAATGTCGCATCCAGTAAAGTAGCACCACCGGAAACCACATCAATGTCTTCAAATTCACGATATGGATTACCTACTTCATCAGATATTCTAAATACATCAACATTTATACCAGCTTTCTTATAAGCGCGAATACGAGAATGCAAAAATCCATAGCGATATAAATCATCATATGCTGGATATTGTTTAGTTAATACCAAAGTTTTAGATTTACCTAAAACAGTTGCCGGTACTACACCATTACTACCTAAAATTAAGCTCTTTATTTTTATACTACCAGAACCAACTAGTTTTAAACCAAAACGAACTTTGCGACACTCATTCGGAATAGCGAGGGTATGTTCACCGCCAGCATGCGTCATTGAGTGAGATATTTTGACTCCTGATTCATCTTGAAATTCAAAAACTGTTGATATCTTCCCGGCAACATCTGCAACCAGATTAAATGTGCTATTAGTTTCTAAATTAAACTCTTCTCGTGTAAAAACTTTATTTAAGTATATATATGCGTGTTTTTTATCTCCTAGTTTATGACTAATTGTCAATAGATCAGAGTTATTATCAATTTTTATCTTGCTAGAAGCTGGTTTATTTAACAGACTAAATAACTCCTTTGCAGTTAATTGTGGCAAATTATTACTATTAGCAGCTACAGGAACGTCATTTGCTGTAAGTGATTCGGCTATTTTATAGATGTGATTTATTGCCGCCCCACAATCAGAAACATCAATATCATCAACCAATGGTAATACACCACAATTACCAGCATTGCGGCAGTAGTTAAATTCATCAATAGATAATGTAGGAGTCTCAATCATTAAATCGGTATTTAATAAGCCTTGTTTTTCCAGATACTCTACTATTATAGCGACCTCAACAAGCCCAGATTTCAGCTCTATTCTGTCAGTGTACTTATATTGCAGGTTATTATTTTCTAAACTTGTTGTACCATCATCGTTGTATCTAAAATAACAACACTTTCCAAAAGCTTTGGCGGCATTGTAAACTGGCACCAACGCTAAATCTTGTAAGTAACTAACTCCGTAGTAATCATTAGGATGCAAAATACCGACAAATGAGCCTGCAAGCTTTCTTAAATCACTCAGAAGTAATTTTTCGTCAGAATATAATTTTACATTCTCAGAATCAGAGTCCACTAATATAAGGCCAGTTACAATCATCAATGTTTTATTATGGTATGATTGTTTTTCGAATGTTCTAATAATAGATTTTAGTTCAATTTCATTATCAGCCTTGCTTAGCAAAATTATTTGTAGTTTTTCTTGATTTACATCATGTGAATCTGACAATTTTGAACAAATATAATCTAACCGCGCACCATAAGTATGCTCTGCCATCACCTTGCGTAACCCAAGCAACCGAAATTTTTTGTACGCAAGATCATCATTACAAAACTTATCCAGAGATAACGTAAGTTGAGATTGTTCATCTGATGAAATAACCAAGTCACCAAATAATGTTCGTACTCCTCGTGAAAAATTACTCACAACGACGGTATTTGAAGCTAGTAACTCAAATACCCGCCTAGCAAACATCGACTGAGACTGTTTAATGGTATTCATATTAATACCATAACGATAACCTTTGTATGCTTTGTCTATTTCACTAAACGGCAAATTTCCCAAGATATAGTTTTGATATTGGGGAGGAAACATATAATGAGGATGTGGATTGTTAAAATTGCGATCATAGATTTCTACAGACTTAAAATTCTTAACAGCATCAATCAACGCAGCAAAATCACGTTGTCTTTGTGGATATCTTAGATAATATGATCCCGCAAAGTTAAACGCATTTTTTCGCTCAAAAATCTCAATTGGATTATGATATTTAGGTTGCGCAGCGAAAGGCAAAACATAGACTCGCTCATGATCCAAGTCTTTTTTATAGTGCGGAATACAGTCTATATCCGTAGTGAAAACATAATCCGCTTGTTTTGCAACTTGTTTAAACGTTTCATAATGTACAGGATCCTCTTTATTCCAAAATAAGCTAGGAATATTATTTGCCCTTCCCCATGCAAAAATCGACATCAACTCTGTTGAGTTATTGCTAACTTTTGTATTCCATAGACTATTTATCCCCTGCCATGCTGATTCAATAAAAATTAAATCTGGCTGAAAATCATTTAATTGTTGCTCTATGTTCTCAGGAAGAATTTGTAAAATTTCTGCTTCAGGAGAATAAGAACTAAAAGTAAATTCATCCATGATAGCTGCAATTTTTGGTTTAGCTAATTTCAGTATTAACTTTGGAATTAACTTTTCTTGCTGAATTATTTTTTTAGATTCAGCAACTCGAGAATGGCTAAACTGCATAGATGAAGTAAAACTTTCTGTATTTGATTTATTGGATTTAAAAATCCCCGCTAGCGTATCCATTGCTTTTCTGAAAAAACTTCTTTTAGCCATATAAAGCTCATGGCTCAATAAATTAATCTGAGACTTATATTTTTCTTCTCTTGAGAGCATACCTTTATAATTACCTGTCATTTTTTCAAGTTGTTTCTCAACTTTTTTCTTAAGCAATTCTAATGATTTCAATTTTGTAATATTAGCGCTATTTCGCGCATACATCCCCAAATAATTGGCATTTAACTTTTCACTACGAGATTGAAATACTTCAATTTTTGCAAGATAATTTTGTTCGCGGGCAACTAAACCAGTATAACTGGTTTGTAACTGACCATATCCAGCTGTTAATTTTTCAAGTTGTGCCGATTTTTCTTTTAATGAATCTTGATAATGCATTTGAATGTTTTTTTCATCGTTAACAGCTTTAATAAATTTTCGCTGTTCTTCTTGTTTACTAATTTCATGTTGAGCTAATAAACTATTCAATCTATCTTGCAAAAATTTTAGCCGTTCTCTATAAATAATGGCCTCTTTTTTTAATTGAAACAATTGATTACTTTGCACAGGCTGATTACCCTCTGTTATATTTGCCAACTCTTTTTCATTCATAATTATTTCTCAATTTTAAATTATTCTTAAATTATTCTGACTCAAACCAAAGGACATCATATGGCATGAAACAATTGTAATTCCTGCGGTATTACGATTGCATTTGATGTTTGCCGTCTAACTCGCTGAGATGCTGCTACCGATTTTTCCAAAAATACTGCTGGGTTTTCAATTAACTCCGCAATACCATTTGCCATTGTAATGTAGTCCTCTTTGAGAGCTAATACCCCACAAGTATTATCAATAAATTCTGAGATCGCAGCAACATTATTGGTTACCACGACAAGCCCTGATGACATAGCCTCATCTTTTGAAACACCTTGAGAATCCCATCTTGTAGGGCAAAGAAAAATTCCAAACTCTTTTTGCAAAGAAGCTATTTCATCTTGCTTTAGAAATTTCTGCTCGATGATTACATTTTTAAACTGTCGTAACGGAAGAAGAGTTTCTTCAAATAATTTTCCATCACCGATAAATTTTATTTCTAGCTCGCTAAAATAACTTTTTTTAGAAAGCTCAAGAATCGCTGCTACACTTAAATCATTACCATATTTTTTACTAGCATATGTTCTAATAGAAAGTATCTTTTTTCTCTGCTCTGCTGTTTTTGTAACATAACTAAATAAATCAATATTAATAGGATTATGGATGACAGAGTAACTATGACACGGTAACTGAATATTAACATCTTCCATAACTTCATTTGCGAAATACTGTGACACGAAAATAAAATGTAAATTTGGATGAATATTACTCATAATTTCTTGCCAAAATTTAATGCGCTTATCACTGTCAATTTTTGCGATGGACAATTCTTCATCATTTACAAAATTATACTCCCGCCGATGCCATGGCTGAATTTCTGCGCCGTGAATCCATACAAAAACTCTTGTATTATCCAATTCATCTTTTATTACTTGCCAAATTTTATCATCTAAAAAATGTACTAATATATTTTGATAAAAATTGTTTGATAAAATGTTAGTCAACGCTTCAGTTCCACCAGTCGTAACATCAACATCTTGAAACTCATCAAAATTTAATGTAATGTTTTCTTTAAATTTAAATACATCGACATTAACATTATTTTCACGATACAACTTAACTCTAGAGTGTACAAACCCATTTCGATATAAGTCACTATAACTGGGATAGTTGTTTGTTACCAATAATGTTTTGGTTGTGCCAATTAAGTTAGGAAGTTCTATATTTCGATGTCCAAATAATACTCCATCAACACGAGCAGCCCCAGATGCATAGATTCGCATACCAAGAATAAAGTTTGCTGAATTCTCTGAAATAATTACTTCATGATTCTTGTTGGCAACCAATACTTGATGACCAGTAGGTTGATTATCTTTATCAAAAAACTTGACGACTATTTGCAAATTTAAGCCAGGTGAAGTCATGAAATGTAACTTTAAAACTGTGCCATCACATACATCGCAAATCGAAAATTTATTTTGTAAATAGATATAATGATGCTTGGCAAAATCAAGCATTGAATTTATTATTAACTTGTTATCATCCAACATCATTGTATATAATGTATTTTCAGATTTTGCGGCGTTCGTCAATGAATTGAAAATCAATCTACCATCAAAGAAGGATAGATCATCGTTAATTACGTCTTCATCTTTATAGGAAAATGAACTTTTTTCATACCAACCATGTAACATCTCCATCGAAAGACCAGTTCTTAGCGCTAAATCATTAACCAACTTTAAGGATTGATCATTAAAGTCGCTTACATTATTACTATTACAATAATTAAATGGATTTATTATAAAAACATTTTTTACTATTAACGGCTCTTCAACTTTTGTTACAATATCTTGTAATTGCTGTTTGCCAAGTTGATCAATATACATTACAGAACGAAATAAATATATTTTACCGTCAAAATATGTATATGTAGCTTGATTAGCACAATAGAGAACTTTTTGATTTTCAAAGTAGAAATAATTTATCTTGGAAAGAGTTGGAGCGGTTGTGAATCTTGTTGCGATAGCAAAATCTAATAAATAGCTTTTACCGTAATAATCATTAGGAGAAAAGAATGCAACTAGCTCGTGCTTCATAACAAAATTACTTATTTGTGTATCCATAATCATATCGTCAAATAAAATTCGTATGTTACAATCAATATTGTTGACCAAAAAACTTAGCGAATTATTAATAATAAGGATTAATTTCTTTTTGGAATGCTCTTGTCTAGTAAAATTTTCTATATGTGATAAACATTCATGCTCATTATTAGCTTTGGCAAATACCACAACCGACGGTAACAAGTTAGGAACATCAATATTAAAACATTTGCCATATACAAAAGCCAATCTATCCTGATACGTATGCTCTGACATGGCTTTACGCAACCCGGCTAATTTTAGTTTATCCTCATAATATGGAAAATGTTCTAATTTCTTTAACCTATTTAATAACTCATTTCCATCATCACTAGTTACAACTAACTCTCCGAACATCAGTCTGATTCCACGAGAGTAATTGCTAACCGTCAAAGTATTTGATGCCAATAATTCATATGCCCGTCTTGCAAACATCGTCTGTGATTGTTTAATTGAATTCATATTAACTGCATATTTATAACCTTTATATGCCAAGTCAATTTTGTCGTACTTTAAATTACCAACGATAAAAAATCTATATTCAGCTGGAAACTTATAATTTATATCATCACTATAGTAATTACGGTCATAGATATCAAAAGGTCTAAATTTATTTAAATTAAATACAAAATCTGCTAAATTAGTAGTTCGCTCTGGATAGCGAACATAATAGGCACCAGCAAAACAGAATGCATCTTTACGATTATATTTCTCAATTGGATTATTTATTTGTGGTTGACAAGCGAATGGTAAAAAATAGACGTGATTATGCTTTAATTTTTGTTTGTATCGAGAGACACAATCAATGTCAGTGGTAAAAATGTAATCAAATAATGTCGCTAGGTTGATAAAAGTTTCAAAATGAACAGGATCTTCTTTATTCCAAAATATAGTGGGAATACTTCTTTCTTTACAATACGATAAAATAGCTTTAATTTCATCGCTAATATGCCCAACTTTTTTATCCCATAACCCGTCCTTACCACGCCATGCTGACTCAATAAATAGCAATTGTGGATTAAACTCATTCAATTCATTAAACCAGTTCGCCGGAGAAATCTGCAGCAAATCACATTCATGTTTAAATGAAGTAAATGAGAAGTCATCCATAATGCACGCGATCCGCAAACTTTTAAGGATTTTAATGAATTCAGCTTCTGGTAATGTTATAGCACTGGAGAATATAATATCTTCTTGCGCTAAATTAAGTCTTTCATTTAGAGCTATTTTTTCTAGTTGAATCTTCTCAATTTTTATTTCTAAATCTCTTACCTGCTCCGTGGAGATTCCATATTTATTATTTGCTTCATTTAAATTATGTTTTAGATTTACCTCAGACGCTGTTAGTACACTAATTTTTTCGAGCATTATCTTAGTGTTAACATGGCTTTCTTCTAATTTGTGTTTATAATCATTAATTCCTTCTGATACCTTTCTATATTTTAAATTTATATTATTTTGTGCAGAATTGTAGCTTAGAAGTTTATTAATATAAAAAGGTATGCCGAACCCATTGTTGCTTTCAATCAACTTATTATCAATATATGATTTATGAATAAGTGTAAACGTTGGTGTCACACAATTTACGTCATAGACAAAGTAATCGTTTTTTAAAACCGTTAGTGCCTCATATAACCGATCCATATTTTGACATTCTATGATCAATAATGGTTTAAACAATTTAATTGTTTTCATTGCACCATTTAAAACTGATACTTCAAAACCTTCTACATCAATTTTTATTAATTTTATATTACCAGAAAAATTAATTTCACTTAAATATGAGTCTATCGTAACTAATGGAATTTTGCCATTTTGGGACCGTGATACAGTAGTGCTACCCAAATTTGCTTGATCAACATTCTCAATTTCACACCAACCATTTTCTGCTCCCACCGCACTATTATTGGTAAAAATTTTATTTTCAAATTCATTGATCTTAATATTCTGCTGTAATAAATTATAAGTTTGTGCTAGCGGCTCAAAGGAATGTACCTGAAGCCCTAAAACCCCAGCAAAAAAGATGGAGTGATTTCCCAGATTAGCTCCAATATCTAGAGCAACTCCTTCGTTTACATCTATCAATTTGGTTAAAGATTCCAATAAGTCCTTTTCATAAAACTTGCCACTAGTTAGCAAAGTTTTTTGAATATATTCATTTTCATCTTGAATCACGAACTTAAATGACTTATCATCATAATTTACTACAGCAGTTTTCATTATCAGCCTAAAAATCGTTACTTATTACTTCCAAATGCCTTTAGCATCCACAATCAATTTATCTGCCAAGATACGTTTATCAAGTTGTTTAAATTCTTGATGGTCAACCAATAGTACCAGCACATCCGCTTTTAAGCCATCGGCTAAATTCACTACAGCTACATTTGCAGTAACTAATTTCTTAGGTGTTTCTTCGACGTTTGGCTCAATCGCAATCACTTGACTAGCATATTTATGTGCCAAATCCAAAGTAATTCCCATTGATGGACTTTCACGCAAATCATCAATATCTGGTTTAAATGCTAGACCAAAGCAGGCAATTTTTACATCTTTGATAGATTTTTCTGGATGTTGTTGCAAGAAACTAACTACTGCAGCATTCACTTTATCAATTATCCACTCTGGTTTGCTATCGTTTACGACCCGTGCCATTTTTATCAAGCGTGCTTGTTCTGGAGTTTTACTCACGATAAACCATGGATCTACCGCAATACAATGTCCGCCAACTCCAGGTCCAGGTTGTAAAATATTTACCCGTGGATGATGATTCGCTAAATTGATTAATTCCCAAACATTGATATCAAGTTTATCGCAAATCATCGATAGTTCGTTGGCAAATGCGATATTTACATCGCGAAAGCTATTTTCGGTTAACTTTGACATTTCAGCCGTACGAGCGTTAGTATGTAATAATTGTCCTTTGACAAATATACGGTACACACTTTCTGCAAGCAATGCACATTTAGGGGTTAAACCACCAATAATACGGTCATTACTAATTAACTCTTCAACCACTTTACCCGGTAAAACACGTTCTGGGCAATATGCCACATACACATCAGGGTTTTGATTTTCCTCACTTGGAAACTCCAAGTCACTCCGTAGCTCACGCAACCATGCTACCATTTGTTCGGTGGCACCAACTGGTGAAGTTGATTCCAAAATAACAATATCACCTTTTTTTAAGACAGGTGCAATCAATTGTGCAGCTGACTCAATATAACTCAAATCTGGCTCATAATCAGCTTTAAA
>JAIETT010000029.1 GCA_019744945.1 Burkholderiales bacterium | reverse complement strand
GGTGTAGTTTATATTCTTGGAATTATTAAAAAATCTCAGTTGGAAAATATGCTAAATGAGGCTAAGAGCGTTGAAGGAGTGAAAAAAGTCATACCTTTGGTGCAATATAAAGACTCAGACACTAAATTAAATTTACCTGGTACTGAGTAATGAGAGTGAATTGAGTATATTAAACACTTGATCTGTATCTATGTAATAAAAAATGGCTAGTTTTATATAACTAGCCATTCTTATTTCATGTTCTGGCAAATGCGATTAATTATTTTTGTAAATAGTTTCTAGTGAATACTTACAGAGATAGTTATTAAGTTTATAATAGCATGTTATCATCCGAGTTTGAGGCAATAATTATTAAGTTAAATACGTATGTGAATCAAAAATATCTTTGATTTGGTTCATTAACTTAATTTGCTCAGCTTTTGGTAATTTCAATGAAATTAAGGATTTGCGGAATAAATCCTGCATTTCCATTATGTCATAGCCCACATGTTCGAGTGAGTCTTTATTGGTAAACCCATCATGAATATTTTCAAATTCAAAATTACCTTTTCCATCGAGACAAATATCTAAGGTTGTGACTTTGCCAAATAAATTATGCATATTACCCATAATTTCTTGATAAGCACCAACCAAGAATATGCCGAGTAAGTATGGATTTTCAGGGGTATATTTAGGCAATTTAAGCGATGGTTCATTACCTTGATAATCCATATAATTATTAATTTTTCCATCTGAATCACAGGTTATGTCTTCAATGATTGAACGCATGGTCGGCTCTTCATCTAAATGTGATAATGGCATAACTGGAAATAATTGCGAAATTGCCCAACTATCAGGTATCGATTGAAATAATGAGAAATTCACAATAATTTTCTTGGCTAAATCTTCATCCAGAATATCAAATAAATCACGATGTGAGCGATGCAATGGATTGAGACGTTTCATTATTTCTAATTTGATGTGTGAAAAAAGTTGCTCGGCTAAGGCGCGTTTTTCAAGTGTTAACTCTCCTGCTGCAAAGCGATTATGCACACTTTCAATGGCTAATACCGTTGAGGAGTAAATTTCATTAATTGGTAATTTATTAAATGAATCCAGCATATCATCTAGTTCGAGTAGATCTTCATCTTTGATTTTGCCAATATCTGGAACTTCTTCACCAACGATGCTTTCAACCTCAACAATGTTACTCACAAATACCGCATGATGTGCAGTGGTTGCACGACCAGATTCGGTAAAAATCTGCGGCAATGGTAAATAATTTTTATCGCATAATGTTTTAATTTTTGATAATAAGGTCAACGCATATTCTGATAAAGTGTAATTAGTTGAGTTAAAACTGCGCGTGCGACTGCCTTCATAATCTACGGCTAAGCCACCACCACTATCAATAATTTTTATATTAACGCCCATTTTACACAGTTGCACGTAAAATTGACCTAATTCATTAATATAGTGTTCAATATCTTTAACATTGGCAATTTGTGAACCTTGGTGGCAGTGGATTAAATGTAAACAGTCATCTAATTCGGCACTTTTAAGCAATTTAAGTAATTCAAGAATTTGAGTTGTGCTTAAGCCGAATTTAGATTTTTCACCACCAGAGTGTGCCCATTTACCCGCGAGGGTTAAGGCTAAACGGCAACGAACACCGAGTAATGGTTTAATGTTTAATTCGGCAGTTAATTCGATTATATAATGAGCTTCTTGCATTTTTTCAATTACAATGGTGATATTTCGTCCAAGTTTGCGTGCAATTAGTGCCGCACGAATATAATCACGATCTTTATAGCCATTGCAGACAATTGGGGTTTTATTATTTTTCACCATCGATAAAACCGCCAATAATTCAGCTTTACTCCCTGCTTCAAGACCATTATTAGCTTTTGCTTCGACGATACTTGAAACTACAGCTTTGTTCTGATTGACTTTAATTGGGTAAATTAAGGTATATTCAGCGGTGTAACCCAGACTTTTGCGCGCATGGTTAAATGCATTGGTAATGCGTTCAACCCGATTTTTAACGATGTCGGTAAAACGTAAGATCAATGGTGTTTGTAGTTGATGTTTCTCAGACGCTACTTTTATAATATCAACCAATGGCACAGGAATATCCTTGAGGTATTTACCGCGGCGAACGGTTAATTGACCGCCTTTGTTAATGTCAAAATAGCTGTTTGCCCAGCCATCAACGCAGTAAAATTCTTTTGACTTTTTATAATTCCAGTTGGTTTCTTTGGTTTGTGCCATTGATGCTTACCTTTTTAAATATAAACTATGTTTGTTGATTAGCTAATAAGCAAATTATATCGCGTGCGACATGTGCAGCAGCAAGTGCGGTTATTTCTGCATGGTCATAACTTGGTGCTACTTCAACTACATCTGCACCAATAAAATTAAGTCCACCCAGATTGCGAATAATTGCTAATGCTTGTAGTGAGCTAAGTCCGCCTGGAACAGGAGTGCCAGTGCCTGGTGCGTAGGCAGGATCTAGACTATCAACATCAAAAGTTAAATAAACTAAATTATCACCAACAATTTCACGAATGCGCTCAACTACTTTTTGCCAGCCATGATCGTGGACATACTGTGCATCCAAAATATTGGTACCCATAAAGTCGTCATTCCAAGTGCGAATGCCAATTTGCACTGATTTAGTTGGATCGACAATTCCATTTTTAATCGCTTTATAAAACATCGTGCCATGATTTAGCGAATATTCTTCATCATCTGGCCAAGTGTCACAATGTGCATCAAAATGGATTAATGAAATGCCTTTACCGTGTTTTTCGGCTAAGGCCAACAAAATTGGATAGGTAATATAGTGATCACCACCAAAAGTTAATGGAAATACGTCATGTTGAATAATTTGACTAATATGATCTTTAATTGCATTACGGATGGTCATTGGGTTATGTGGATCTAAAAAACAATCACCATAATCTACTACTGCCAAACGCTCAAATGGGTCAAATCCCCATGGATACGGTAGCAACTCAGCTAATTGAACCGAAGCCTCGCGTATCGCGCGTGGGCCAAGGCGTGCACCGCTGCGATAAGTTACTGCGCAATCAAATGCGATACCGCTAATTGCAATATCGACGTTTGTTAAGTCTTTGGTGTAATTACGGCGCATAAAGCTGGTCACCCCCGCATAGGTCATTTCCATATTGGAGCCTTTTAACTCTTTACGTGCGATCGCAGCGTCAACTAAAGTTTTCATAGTTTGTCCTATATAAATATTTATATAATTTTACACAATTTTACACAGATTTATTCATTGTTAATTTGCATAAAACTTATTAATTTGTATGTGTTGTGCGATTTTTATTGCTTGGTTTAGTTGTAATGACTTACTCTTAATTCGCAATTAAATTAATTGGCTTACTTAAGTTCAATTAAAGTTACTCATCTTGCTGTAATCGCTTGTCATGTTTGAGCATTTAGCTAAGTAATAAAAATTAGGTGCAAAGTATAGCATATTCAAATTATTTTGTGGCGTGCTATAATCTAGAACTTTAAATAAAATTATTTTTTGAGGTGCTAATGAGCCATTCTGATGAAGTTAAAAACTATTTAAGTGGTAAAGAAATTTTAGATGAACACGTCTATATTGGCGAGAAAAAAGGTGTGCGTCAGTATTTTTTCCAAAGTGTGATTAATGGTTGCATGGCTGGGGCTTTTTTAGCCTTAGGTGCATTTGCTGCGTTTGTGGCCAGTCACGGTATTAGTGATTATGGTCTAAGCAAATTAGTAAATGCCGTGGTTTTCCCCGTTGGCTTGATTTTAATTGTCATTTGTGGTGCGGAGTTATTTACCAGTAATACACTCTTAATTCAAGCGCGCCTTGAAAACAAAATCACAACCAATATCTATGTTTCAAATTTGATAATTATCTATTTTTGTAATGTAATTGGCGCTAGTTCTGTCTCAGCACTAATTTTTGGTAGTGGAGTTTTACATAATGACGCCAATGCATTAGGTGGTTATGTAATTCATGTGGCGGCGCTTAAAATTCATTATACGTTTATCCAAAATGTTTGTAGCGGAATTTTGTGTAATATTTTGGTTTGTTCGGCGGCATGGGGTGCTGCGGCAGCTAAAGATGTTGCAGGTAAGATATTAATTATTTGGTTTGCGATAATGGCATTTATTATCGGTGGTTTTGAACATTGCGTGGCGAATATGTTTTATTTTAGTTTAGCATTGATGGCACAAACCGATCCAAATTTATTGTTGGCAAGTAAGGTTGAGCCAAGTTTGTTAGCTAACCTTAATTTAGTTGGTATTTGGCACAATTTAATTCCAGTTACGCTAGGAAATATAATTGGCGGGGC
The DNA here is from genome assembly GCA_019744945.1 of Burkholderiales bacterium. Classification (GTDB taxonomy): domain Bacteria; phylum Pseudomonadota; class Gammaproteobacteria; order Burkholderiales; family UBA11063; genus Aquella. Next base: position 5,327 of record JAIETT010000029.1, on the reverse strand, counting down.
GGTGTTTATTGGAGTTGCGTATTGGATGGTAAATTTTAAAGGTAATAAAAACTAATTTTGAGGATAAATAATTATGGTAAAACGTTATTTGGATTGTAAAGCTTCTGATTTGGCAAAAATAAGTAAAGCTGATTTATTGCATGCATTACATGCTAGCGAGGGACGAATTTTAGTCAGTGAGACTATTGGCGCAGTGCAACCAATGTTAATGACAATCACCAATGCAGAATTTGCCGCGAGTCAAGGTGCGGATATTTTATTGTTAAATTTATTTGATGTTAATGCCCCCTGTATTAATGGATTGCCAGCTGGAGTTGCAAAGGGTGATACGGTTAAAGAAATTAAGCGTTTAACTGGTCGCATAGTTGGAATTAATCTGGAGCCAGTTGATCCAGATTTTGGAGAATCACAAGATCAATTATGGGGCATGACGAATGGACGTTTAGCGAGTGTAGCTAATGCACAAAAAGCCTTAGCGTTAGGTGTGCAGATGTTAGTTTTGACGGGTAATCCAGGCAATGGAATTTCTAATTCTGCAATTTGCGCTTCATTACAGCAAATTTCAGTCGCTGTAGGGAATAAGATGGTGTTAGTTGCTGGAAAAATGCATGCGGCTGGAATTTTGGGTGAAGCTGCCAGCAAAATTATCACACAGGAAGATATTCAACAATTTGTTTTAGCCGGGGCAGATATTATTTTATTGCCAGCGCCAGGTACGGTTCCAGGCGTTACGCTAGAGTTTGTGCGTGGCATGGTCGAATATGCGCACTCATTGGGTGTCATGACAATGACCGCAATTGGCACATCACAAGAGGGTGCTGATGAGGCAACGATTCGTCAAATCGCGCTAATGTGCAAAATGACGGGTACGGATTTGCATCATATTGGTGATGCGGGTTATGTTGGAATGGCGTTACCTGAAAATATCTTCGCTTATAGTGTTGCGATTCGTGGTAAACGCCATACCTATACCCGAATTGCGAGCTCAGTCAACCGTTAGATTAATCGCGCCAAATTAGGCTGGCAATGCGACCGGTTTGTGGATTAGCTCGATAGGAATAAAACCAATCACTATGACAGCGGGTGCAAATTTTACTATTGCTAATATTTGCACTTAGTAAACCAGCTTGAACTAATTTATGGGCGGCAATACCGCGTAAGTCGCCCATGAATTTACCTAAATTAACGCTTGCGCTAAAAAATTGTGCGCTGAGTGGGTCATTGAGAATAAAGCTTTCACGAACTTCACCACCAATTTCAAAACATTCTTGATCAATCGCAGGACCAATAAAGGCTAGCATTTCGCTGGGAGCAAATTGGGGTAATTTGGCAATGGTTTGTTGGATGATACCATCATTTAAGCCGCGCCATCCAGCATGAATAGCTGCCACAAACTCTCCGCGAGTATTGGTTAGCAAAATAGGTAAACAATCAGCGGTCATCACTACACACACGACATTTTTCGCACTGCTAATTGATGCATCTGCTGCGTAAATTTGATAGTTAGGCTCTTTATCCCAATTAATTACCGTTATGCTATGGGTTTGATTTAACCACAGTGGCGTAGTTGGCAGAAACTCTTGCAATTTGGCACGATTAAGTGCCACGCTCTGTGGATCTGCTCCGACATGCAGCGCCAAATTAAAATCCTCGCTACAGGTACTAATTCGCGTATGGATATTACTTGGTGCTGACCAATTAGCCTGGAGCAGTAGCGGTTTAGTCTTGGTCTGGGACATAAATTATCTCCCAATTGCTATCGTCTTCATCGTCATCAAATTGTTCATAGGCTAATTCTTCACCAAAATTAAGTGCTGCCAGTAATATGCGTAAATCTTCAGGTAGGCGCGTTTTAAAATTCATGACCTCATTGGTTGCTGGATGAATAAAAGATAATTTGATGGCATGTAACGCTTGACGCTGAAGTTGTTCAATTGCATCAACTACTTCAGGATCATAATTATTTTTTTTACTGCCATAAACTGGATCAGCCAGTAATGGAAAGCCTTTATCCTTCATGTGGACGCGAATTTGATGGGTGCGACCTGTTTCAAGCTTGCATTCAACATAGGCAATTTTCTTAAATTGCTTTAACACGCGATAACGGGTAATTGCTTCGCGTCCACCAAAAGCTACGGCAGCCATTTTTATGCGGTTATGTGGATCACGGTTGATATTTTTATTAATCAGACCTTGTTTAAATGGGTAGCCCTCAACAAATGCACGATAAATTCGACTTACGCTGCGTTCTTGTAGTTGTTGGACTAAACTAAATTGTGCCAAAAAGGTGCGGGCTACTACCATTAAACCGGTGGTGTCTTTATCTAAGCGATGTACAATTCCAGCGCGTGGAATTAAGCTTAATTCTGGATAGTGAAAAAGTAGTGCGTTTAATAAGGTTCCTGACCAATTGCCTGCACCTGGATGTACGGTTAGACCAGCGGGCTTATTAATAACAATTACATGCTCATCCTCATAAATTACATTGAGCGGAAGATCCTCTGCGGTAAATGCAAGTGTGGCTTCATCAAATGGTGGGGTGATGGTGACGACTTCTTCACCATTGATTTTATCTTTAGGGCGTGCTGGTTGATTGTTCAACAGGATGTAGCCGTCTTTGAGCCAATTTGTTAATTTGCTACGGGATAAATCTGTTATAATCTCGGCTAATGCCACGTCGGTACGAATGCCGATATAGCTATTTGGCATGGTAAAAACGATTGTTTCTCCATCTAAGTTATCCGAAATGTTTATTTTGAAATCAGGTGTCATGGAAAAAGACATAAAATTGCGCTCTTATCTTAAATATATATTAGCCATTATTGTATCATCTATTGTCTTAGTAGCTTGCTCTTCTGACAACTTAGACCCAATTCGCGAAGAAACCAAGGGCTGGTCGGTTGAGAAGATGTACAACGAAGCCAATGAACAATTAACCAAACATAATTGGAGTAAGGCAATCAAGCTCTATGAAGTGCTTGAAGCAACTTATCCATATGGAACCTATGCGCAACAAGGGATGTTGGATTTAGCGTTTGCTTATTATAATAGTGATACGCCTGAATTAGCAATTCCTGAAATTGATATGTTTATTCGGACTTATCCAACTAACGTCAATATGGATTATGCTTTGTATTTAAAAGGCTATATTAATTATTATAATGATAATGGTTTGATGGCGCGTTTTAGTAAACAAGATTTAAGCGAACGTGACCCTAAAGGCCTAAAAGATGCTTATGCAGCGTTCGCTGAAGTTGTAACCCGTTTTCCCCAATCAAAGTATGCTCCCGATTCAAGTGAAAAAATGAATCGCTTGGTAAATGCGTTGGCTCGTGGTGAGTTATTCCGTGCACGCTACTATATGCAAATTAAAGCTTATATTGCGGGGTTAAATCGTACGCAGTTGTTGATTAAGTCTTATCCTAACACTATCTATGTAGAAGAGGCTTTGGCGATTCAAGTAGTGGCGTATCGCGAACTCGGTGAGTTAACCTTGAGTCAACAAACTCAAGAAGTCTTGAATATTAATTTTCCACAAAGTCAATATAAAAATCATCCTTGGGTGTTCCAAGATATGCCATGGTATTCATTCTGGCGCAGTTAATTTTAAAAAGGAGCTTGTAATTTAATGAGTAAAAAAGTTTGTAATTGGGCATTTGCTGGTTTGTTGGCTGTAATTGCCATCGTGCCGTTTGCCATTCCATATGCTTATTTCCCAGTGTCAAAATTCTATGCGGAATCAACTAGTTTAATTGCTGGAATTTTATTATTTGCTTTGGCGCTATGGAATAAGCCACAGCTGAAATTTGCACCAGTTGCAATAGCATCATTTGCGTTTGCGGTGTTTGCCTTAATCCAGCCATTATTTGTGCACATTTATTTCTTGGGTAATAATTATTATGTTGCGTTGCTATTCTTTATTATGGGCTTAGTTGCACTTGCTATAACTACCATGATTGATGGTGATGATAAAGCGCTTAAAAACATGATGTTGGTACTATGCTGGTCATTAGTTATTTCTGCGACGATTCAAGCTGTTATTGCTTACTTGCAGTATACTGGTAAAGCGGCAAATTGGTCAGATTATATTTTAGTTTCACCTGATAATCCAGGTGATGGCTCGAATATTTTTGGCAATATTGGTCAACCGAATCAATTTACAGATTTTATTTCAATTGGTGTAGTTGCTTTATGTTATTTGTTCCTAGTTGGACAAATTAATTTGATTGTGTTTATTGTTTATGCTTTATTATTTTCTCTAGCTGTAACCTTTACTGCGCGGCGTGGAGTGTTACTTTATTACGTAATTATGCTCTTTACAGCTGGTTGGGTATGGTTGCGCAATTTAAAAGATCAAGAAAAATCGGCGCAGTTTAAACGGGTTGCTTTGGTAATTGGTGGAATATTTGTTGGTTTAATTTTAGTTCAATTTGCCTTTCCAAAGATTGTAGCTTTGATGTCAAATAGCCCATCCAGCGTTAGTACTGGGATTGAACGTCTATCAGGTGGTGCGGTAAATCAAAGCACATATCGTCGTTTTTATGAGTGGTATAAAGCACTGGTAATGTTTACGCAACACCCATTCTTTGGGGTTGGTTGGTATCAATATCCGCGTGAGGGTATTTATATCATGTTGACCGAGCAATTCATGTACATTCCACAAAATGCTAAATTATATACCCATAGACATAATAGCTTGTTTAATTTGCTAGCTGAAACTGGGTTTATCGGGACGTTTATTACAATTATCTATGGAATCGGTTATTCAATTTTTGTGCTATTACGTAAAGTGCGGACGTTGGAAAGTCTATTTGCGGTATTGTTAATGATACCAATTTTGACCCATAGTTTTCTTGAGTATCCATTGTGGTATGCCTATTTTATGGTATTGTTAATTATATTTTTAGCTTTTGCTCCAGCAAAATATAGTTTAAAAAATAGTTTAGGCAGCAAAGTTATTTGTAGTGTTGTAGTCGCATTTTTACTGTTGTTTGCTTATAATTCATATCAAATGAATACCGAGCTAACTAATTATACGCAAACTCCAACTGATTCTGATGATTATATTAGTAATGTAACTGGTTTAGAAAAAATTGTGGATAGTGATTCAATTTGGTCGTTATCGGCAATGATGGTTTTAGATAATTATATCATGCCGGGTTCACAAGTAACTAATGCGGTAATGTCGCCCGCGGATCAATTAAAATATGTTGATCAATTAAAATTGATCATTGTAATGTAACCATATGACTTACCATAAAATGCCATGAGAGAAGGCCCTTGCCCTGTTTTTTGCTATAAATTTTTATAAAATGTGTTGAGTAAAA